>CAZMEG010000007.1:0-5765 GCA_964565205.1 uncultured Cytophagia bacterium | reverse complement strand
ACCAGCCCCTTTTGTATTTAAATTTGGAAAGAAAAAACCTCAAAATCCCGCTATTAATCGTTTTATCAAATATAATGATGAACAAATTCAACGATTAAAGGATGCTTACGAATGTTGTCTCGCCTATTTAGACTATGAAATCGGAGAATTATTACATAATCTTAGTAAGATGGGCATGCTAGAGAATACTATTGTAATCATTACCGCAGACCATGGTGAACAATTTGGTGAACATGGACTTATGTTTCATGTGAACAGTTTATATCAACCATTATTGCATGTGCCTTTAATGATTTCGTTTCCGAAACATATACCAGCAGGTAAACGGGTGAAAACCATGGTCTCGTTAAGAAATTTACCGGCAACGATTCTGGATTTGATTGGTGTGAGAAGCGAAAATATCTTTCCAGGTTTTTCATTAAGACGATTCTGGCAAACTCATTCAATGTCTGATAATACCACCGATACTCTTTTTGCCGAAGTTTATATCAATGGCAAAAAACCCGATTGGTTTTCTCCACAGTGGCCGGTAAATAAAGGTAGCATGCAGGCATTGATCAGCGAAGGTTATAAATTTATTCAATACGGAGATGGTAGTGAAGAAATTTTTAATCTAGAAGAAGATCCTGAGGAGTTAAACAATCTCATTGCATCTGATAAGTATCAAAAACTTCGCATCCGCCTCAAAAATCGTCTTTCATTCTTAAAAACCCCCGAATTAATTGGCTGGTCAAAACCTTGACCTTACTTCAATAACAATAAAAGGGTGTATTCATGTTTAAAATTGGACTAATTGGTATCGGTTATTGGGGACCAAACCTTGCCAGGTCCTTTGAATTAACCGGTAAAGCCACCATTCGATGGTTATGTGATCTGGACAGGTCAAAATTAAATAAAATGTCCGGCAAATATCCTCATGCAAAAGTTACTACAAACGTAGACTATTTATTTCAGGATACAGAGGTGGATGCAGTTGCAATTTCCACCCCATCAAGTACACATTTTGCGCTTACCCAGGCCGCTTTAAAGGCCTCAAAACATGTTTTAGTTGAAAAACCATTAACTTTAAATTCTAAACAAGCTATACAATTAATCCATTTAGCTAAGAAAAAACAAAAAATTTTGATGGTGGGTCACGTTTTTGAATACAATTTTACCATCCGGGCTTTAAAAAAATTGATTCGTACCGGGGAATTGGGGGACATATATTATCTTCACTTTGAGCGAACTAATTTAGGTCCGGTGCGCACGGATGTCAATGCCCTGTGGGACCTGGCTTCCCACGATGTTTCCATCATGTGCTATCTGATGGATAACAACCCTATAAACGTGACGGCTCGAGGCCAGTCTTTTTTGAATAGTGATCTGGAAGATACGGTTTTCGCTACATTTACCTTTTCCAGTGGTGTGATTGCCCATGTTTATTCAAGCTGGTTGAATCCGCGCAAGGTAAGGAAGATTACTGCTGTTGGAAGCAAAAAAATGGCTATCTGGAATGATCTTGATCTGGAAAATCCTATAAAAATTTATGATAAAAGAGTCGAATGGCCTGTGGATCTGCCCGATACGTTTCATGCTTATAAAACGGCTGTGGTGGATGGAGGAGTATATATCCCCAGTATTAAACATAACCAGCCTTTACTGGCTGAATGTGAACATTTTCTGGAGTGTATTGAACAAAATTATCAACCTCAATCAGACGGGTATAGCGGACTCCGGGTTGTTTCAGCTTTGGAAGCGGCGTCTATTAGTATGAAAAATCAAAGCAAAATAACACCCATCAAAAATGATAAATTTGAACTTCACAAACCCCGTCAATGTAACAAAGACCAGGAATACCTGGACGATTTCATAAATGTGGTCCAGGCCCATTCCCCCTCACTATTAAATAGATAAAAAATTATTTCATAAAAACGTTTGAAGAGGTACAAATGTCTACGATAAGACCTCCGGAAGCATCGCTGATTTCGCAAGAGTCACATGCACAATTTTCCAAAGTAGACCCTATCACGGGTTGTACTTATTACCTTTATCCTAATGTGAAACTGGGAAAGAATGCAATTATTTATCAAAATGTTATTTTGGGTTTCCCGCCGCGTGGAAAAAAAATTGGTGAATTAGCACTGGTCATCGGAGATAATGCTGTAATTCGTCCATTTACCACTATTTATGCTGGAAATATTATTGGCGATGAATTCCAAACGGGACACTGTGTGACTATTCGTGAAGGAAATCAAATTGGCAATCGCGTGACGATTGGTACGAATGCCGTTCTGGAGTGTAATAATAAATTTGGGGATGATATTACATTTCATACTCTTTCCTGTGCAGGAAATGCCACCATTGAATCGAACGCTTTTGTTGGCCCTCATGTGATCATGCTGGATGATCCACACCCCATATGTCCACGATATAAAGAATGCAAGGGGGGGCCAATTGTAAAATCGTATGCCAGAATAGGCGGTAATGTTACTTTATTACCGGGCGTAGTTGTTGGCAGAGATTGTTTGATTGGTGGAGGGAGCACAGTGACGCGGGATATCCCGGATCATGCGGTAGCGGCTGGGAATCCTGCCAGAGTCCTTGGTACAGTCCAGGATCAAAAGTGCTATCCCGGATTTTATGAAAAACCTTATGATTGGTTGAATGGAGCCAATCTTTAATTTAGTTAAAATGAAAAGAGGGTAACGATGCGATTCAGATTAAAGTTTATTGGTCTCTTATTGATCCTTTCCGGCGTGCTTTTAAATAAGTGGGCTCTTGCTTATATTCTGGCTCCTGATGGTGAGATTCAGAGTAAGATTTTTATTGTCATCATTTCTTTAGGACAAATCTTACTTTTGATCGCCGGGTTATGGCTAATTGTATCGAAATCTGGCTATTCATGGTCCGGTAAATATCTTTGGGGACTTTCACTGCTTTGTCTGGTAATGATTTTCGCTGGTGCTTATGGTACAATTAAATTTTCATATAATACTGCCATAAATCGCGGTTGGATCCAACCAGAAATTAAAGATCCTCAAGAATTGTGTACATGGCTATCAAAAAAAGAGAATCCTTTTTTTGGAGAAAAACTAATCGATACATATTCAAAACTACTAAAAGAAGCGAACAAACATCCGGACAGACCAGGAAAAATTGTACGGCTTAAAGAAAAATTAGCCGAACAGTTATTACGCCATGGGCGAGTGGATGAGGCTATCGAGAAGCTTGAGTCGGCCTATAAATGGGCCTTACCAAAAAATAATCCCTCTATCATTAATCGATTACGTCGGGCTTTGGGGATTGCTTATTTAAGGCGAGGTGAAGTTCAACATTGTATTCAAATGCACAATTCTGAACGTTGTATCTTTCCTATAAAAAATAGAGGAAAATGGACCAAAATAGAAAGTGCTCAGAAAGCGATTGAATATTTTGAAGCCTATCTTAAAGATAATCCGAATGCAGTAGATGTAAGGTGGTTGCTAAATATTAGTTTTATGACAGTCGGAAACTATCCGGATGGAGTACCCGAAGATCAGTTGATCCCTCCAGAGGTTTTTGCTTCGAGAGTGGCTTCACCCCGGTTTCGTGATATTGCTATGGATCTGGGAGTGGCCACATTTAATGGAGCCGGGGGAGCCATTATGGATGATTTTGATAACGATGGATTTCTGGACATTATTACATCTTCAATCTTTCCTTGTGAACCCTTAAGGTATTTTCATAATAACGGGGATGGGACGTTTTCAGATTGGTCTGCTAAAGCCGGACTCGACGATCAATTGGGAGGCTTAAATATAGTCCAGGCTGATTACAATAATGATGGTCTATTAGATATTCTGGTACTAAGAGGGGCATGGATGGGACCGAAGTATGGTAGACAGCGCAATTCTTTATTAAGGCAAAATCCAGATGGTACCTTTACGGACGTCACCATTGAGGCCGGCCTTGGCAATACGGCTTATCCCTGTCAAGCTGCCGCCTGGGCAGATTTTGATAACGATGGTGATCTTGATCTTTATATTGGAAATGAAAATTTTCCCAGTGAGTTATTTCTTAATAAAGGGGATGGAACCTTCATAGATATTGCAAAAGAGGCTGGTGTGACTAACGGTGGGATGACTAAAGGGGTAGCCTGGGGGGATTACGATAATGACGGGGACCCCGATCTTTATGTTTCTAATTTAGGACAGCCCAATAAATTGTATCGTAACAATGGCGATGGCACATTTGTTAATGTAGCAAAAGAACTTGGTGTGGCTATTACCGATATTGACACGCTTTTTTCTGGATTAACAGAGTTAGACGAATATAACCCTGGATTCCGCAAAAACTTAACATTTGTTAGCTGGTTCTGGGATATTAATAACGATGGTTGGCTCGATTTGTACGTGGGTGGGTACAGTGCCAGCCTTAAAAATGTAGCTGCAGATTATTTAGGAGAACCAACAAGAGGACCCCGTTTGAAAATTTATTTAAATGACGGAAAAGGAAAATTTGTCGATGCAACCGAGAAAATGGGAATCGCTCATGTTCGTTTACCCATGGGAGCTAATTATGGAGATATCGATAATGATGGTTTTCTTGATTTTTATCTCGGAACTGGTAAACCGCGCTATGAGTATTTGGTGCCCAATGTTCTTTATCGTAATATCGAGGGCAAACGTTTTGAGGATGTAACAACCGCCGCCGGGGTTGGGCATTTACAAAAGGGGCACGGTATTGCTTTTGGTGATCTGGACAACGATGGGGATCAAGATATATTTGAACAAATGGGTGGCTTTTTTCCTGCCGATGCTTTTTACGATGCATTGTTTGAAAATCTGGGTAATTCGAATCACTGGATTACTATTATTTTCAAAGGTGTACAGACCAATCGATTTGCGATTGGAGCCACAATTAAACTAACTCTGAATACACCATCCGGTACGCGCTATATTTTTAATACTGTGAGTAGCGGTGGCAGTTTTGGAGGGTCAAGTTTACAACAGGAGATCGGTCTTGGAAATGCCACCGGAATTAAGGAATTGGAAATATACTGGCCAACAAGTAAAACTCATCAGATATTCAAGAATGTAAAAATGGATCAGTTTATCGAGATTACTGAAGGTGCAAAAGATTTTCATGTAATCAAACGTAAAATCCTCCTTTTTAATGCAACCTAAACGAGGGTTCATGCTTCATAATTTTTCCAGAGAAAATTTATTTAAGTGGATAGGCATTTTATTAATTGGATTGGTTAGCCTATTCAATGAATGGCTGGTTCGGGCGTTTTTTAGTCCTGATGGGTTCCTGGAAACCTCAACAAGAATCGCTATATGGATATTCGATGTTGCTCTTGTTTTGGCCGGAATTTTAGTGATAAAATATGGTCCGAAAATTTATGATCAATTGTTTCATGATACAGATTTTTCATTAAAAATCATATTTTTAGGGGGGATTACCCTTAGAATCTTAGTTTATATTTTTTTGCGGCCCTATAATAATGATAACCACATCGCCGTGGTAGAATTTATAGCTAACCACGGTGCAATTCCAAAAGCGGATCAGCTAGGACAGGCCTACCATCCTCCTTTATATTATCTTTTGGCCGCTCCTTTTGCTGTAATAGGCCCTGCCAAATTTGTCCAGATTCTCTCATTATTGTTTTCTTTAGTAAATCTTAGTTTATTGTATTACTTAATTAAAGTCTCTTCTCTTTTGCATACTTTAAATGCTAAGCGTCATGCTTTATTATTGGTGGTTTTGTTTAAATTATTTTTGTTTTACATTATTTGCATTAT
>CAZMEG010000006.1:13079-20428 GCA_964565205.1 uncultured Cytophagia bacterium | reverse complement strand
GATCAGTACTATATTAAATGGAGTAGATGCGGATAAATGGAATCCAGAAAGCGATTCTTTAATACCTCATAAATTTTCGAAACGTGACTTAAGTGGGAAATTAGAGAATAAGAAATTATTAACTCAAACATTTGGATTAGAATATAACGAAAATATTCCAATTATATGTTTTATATCTCCATTTCACCAACTAAAAGGTCTGGATTTATTGATTGATTCTATTGGGCAGATTTTAGATTTAGATTTGCAAATGGTGGTTGCTGGAAATTATCCCAATGAATATTTCAAATCTTTTCAACAATTAGTTAAAAAGTTTAATAAAAAATTGAGTTTTAAGGGTGAAGTAACCGATAAATTAATACACTTAATACTGGCCGGAAGTGATATATGTTTATTACCATCAAAAATAGAGTCCTGTACTTTTATCCATTTGTACGGATTAAAATATGGAACTATTCCACTGGCTCGGAATACAGGTCTTTTTCGAGATACGCTTCAGGATTTCAATGCTGCAGATAATTCTGGTACGGCTATTTTATTTAAAAAATATGAAACTAAAGAACTTATTGATGCTGTCAAAAAAGCAATCAAATTTTTTAGAAATAAAGCGGTTTGGGAACAACTCGTTTTAAACGGTATGAAACAGGATTTTTCCTGGAAAACTTCAATTCAAAAATACATAAAATTATATCAAAAATTAAACAACACAAATCATAAAAAATCTAAGAGTAAAAAACAGTAAGATAGTTTTTCTTTTAATCATAATTTAAACAACGCGTGGACTTGAGGCTGCAACAAATCCATGCGTTTAATTTTTATGGGAATTGGCTTGTTTCAAAGAGGAACAAATGTTTCGCATTAACACAGTGATATAAGGTCGATAATTGATTCAAATTTTAGGGGGTTATGTTTTTTAAAGAATAAGGTGGCTTTCAACTATATTATTAATAAAAAATTTATGGCATAATATTTGTTAAAATTAACGGTTTGAAAAAAATAAACCAGCAGGATTGAATGGAAGGCATAGAAATTTCTGAAGGTAGAGTGGGGGCACGACATGACATCGTGCTTTTAACGGTGAAAGGGTATGTGGACACCATGACCTGCTCTATACTTCTTAATAAAATTACCGAAATTTTAAATAGTGGTACATACCATATAATAGTCGATATGGCTCATGTGAATTATGTGAGTAGTGCAGGTTGGGGAGTATTTGTTGGAGAAATAAAGGGAATTCGAGAAAAAGGCGGGGATTTGAAGATTGTACAAATGACTCCGGAAGTTTACGATGTTTTTGAGATGCTCGAATTTCATCGTATATTATCCTATTACGATTCCATTGAAGAAGCCATCGATGATTTTGATGTTTCAATTGGACTGGATATTACAAAAAGTTTGCAACGTCATTTTGAATATGGGGAAGAACTGGAGGTGGATGTACCTACACCAACTTTGACAAAAGCACCTGCAGCGGCTGATACCTCACAAGTCAAAACCCAATTTGTCTTTCAGAAACCAAAGGTAGATGAAAAACTTTTACCTTTGAATGAGAAGATTAAGCTTGTCGTTATTGAAGACCCCAATCGTGGTCCTTTACAGATAAAAAAGGCCTTGAATTCCGCAAAATATGGATATACCAAAGTAAGCTTAATTAAAATATATAGTCTGTTAAAAAAGTTAAATCTTGAGACGAAAGAACAACGTTACCGTTTTTATAGATCAAGATAAAAAGAGAGGGGCAAACATGAAAAGTTTGACTAAACAGGGATGTTTAAATTTTGGCGTTTTTATTTTAATAATTTTACTAACAAATGCGGCTTTTCCTCAATCTTATTCCCTTACTTTTCGTAAAGGAGATGCTTTGCGCTTGATGTTATGGCAACCCTGGCGTATAGCAGATGGAAAGGCACAAATTACTAACTTAAACGGTGATTATCCCATAGACAGTAGGGGTTATGTTCTGTTGCCTTTAATAGGTGAAATCAAGGTCGTCGGTCATAATACCAAGACTCTGGCAGAGTTGTTGAAGGAAAAGTATAGTCCTTACATTCAGGATCCCTTTATCATAGTGACACCTCTTATTCGAATCACCTTGCAAGGAGCCGTAAATAGGCCTGGTGCCTATTTGATCCCGCCCACCTCTTCTTTGTGGGAACTTATTGAATTGGCAGGGGGACCTTCGGAAAATAGTAATTTAAAGAAAATGATGGTTGAACGTGGAGGCAGAATTGTTAATAAGAATCTATTAAGAAGTTTTGAAAATGGTTATTCTTTGCAAGAAGTGGGTATTGTTAGTGGTGATCAAATTATCATTCCCTCCAGACACCCATTTGGTTGGAAAGATGCATTAAATTTAGTCTCCTTTGGTCTTTCTATTGCTGTGGTATATTTGCAAATATCAAGATAAAATGAATTTTGAAAATGTAAATAATTAAGGAGTAGATTTCGATGGAGCAGTTTTATCTGGATGACGAGAATAGCTATCAGGATGAAAAAATAGACTTGCAAAAGTATATTCGAGTTCTCATAAGAAGATGGAAATTAGTTTTTTCTGTTACCATACTGGTCACTGTTCCGTGGGTTATTTATACATTGAAACAGCCTCCCGTATATGAAGCCAAGGCAGTTATTCGTTTCAAAAGCTATGAAGGTAAGGATCCTACATTAACAGAAAGTCGAACCACGGTGTTAACCAGCCGAACTTTTGCTGAACAGGTCGTGGCTCAGATGGGCCTGTCGATGAAAATAAAAAGCGATGCAATGAAGCGACTTAAACGTAAAGAAATTTTTCAGCATTTTTCTACCACCAAAGATCCGGTTCCAGGCGATTATTTATTACGGCTTAATAATGATGCTACTTATAGTTTATTTATTCTTCTGGATGATAAACGTAAAAGAAAAATAAAAGAAGGGCTGGTTAACCAGATTTTGGATTCCCCTTTATCTGCAAATGGTTTTAATTTACAAATTTCCCCCAATTTGCTTAATGTGCCACAGGATATCGAATTTACCATTTTACCATTTAGGGAAGCTGTGAAAGAATTTCAGAGCAAGACTAATGTTTCCTGGAACCGTTCAGGTACGCTGATGACTTTAACCATGACCGATGAAGATCCTTATTTAGCCGCCAAAATGACTAATCGCCTGGCTGAAATATTTGTAGAAGAGAGTGCGTCTCTCAAGAAGAAGGCCGTAGAGAAAAAGAGAGAACTTCTTGAAGAACAGGTACGTCTTGCCAAGGCTAAATTAGATGAATCTGAACGAGCCTTAAAAGAATTTAAAGAAAAGTATGCCATCAATTTAGATGCCGAACAACAAACTCAACTCAATCAAATGGTTGCTGCCGAGCAAGAAAAAGAGAATTTGGTTGCTTACAAAAAAGCCCTTAAGGGTTTATTAGCCAGACTGGATTCAGAAACTCTTTCATCTAGCGGTGATGGTAATACACAGGCACAACTAAATCGAAGATATATCTTCAGACAAATAGCTGAACACCCTGTTTTTGACAACAATGCGACTATGCTGGTTTATCGAGCCAAACTTTTAGACCTCGAAGATCAATGGAAGCAAGTAGTGGATGTTTCTTCGGCTGAGAATCCAAAGGCAAAAGAAATCGATGCTGAAATCTCACTGACTCATCTCCAAATTAAAAAGTTGGCCTTGCAGGAGATTGACGATCTTAATAAACAGATTGCCCGTCTGGAAAGTAAAATAAATCAACTTAAATTTAAGTTGAAACAATTGCCGGCTCAACAGCAAAAATTAAATGAATTAACCCGTACCAACCAGGTACTTGAAAAACAATATACCGATTTGTTAGCTATGTATCGAGATGCACAGATCACGGAAGCCGTGGAAACTGAAGATATCGAGATATTAGATCCGGCCATCGAACCCGAATTTCCGAAAAACTTGAATAAGAAAATTCAGGCAGGTTTAGGAGGTATATTTGGTTTAATCTTAGGAATTGGTCTGGCCTTTCTTTTAGAGTTTTTAGATAAAAGCATAAAAAATGCTGACGAAGTTAAGAAATTTTTAAAGCTCACCGTTCTTGGTTCGATTCCACAAATTGATTTTAGTGATGTTTATGATTTCCAGGACTCTGAAAAGCTAAAACAAATTGACCAACAACTGGTAACACATGATTATTCACCAACACCAATAGGTGAAGCCTATCGATCCCTTCGAACAAATATCCTGTTTTCTCGTGAGCGAGGTCAACTCCAATCTATGGTTATCACCAGCAACGAACCGGGTGATGGTAAATCATTTACAGCAGCCAATTTATCTATTACCTTTGCGCAGCTTAAATCCAATACATTACTCATCGATGGGGATTTGCGAAGGGGTGTTTTACACAACACTTTTGGAGTTCCTAAGGAACCTGGCTTTAGTAATTATTTAACCAGCATGATACCGATTCAACATATTATTCACGAGACTCATATACCCAATTTATCTTTGATCACCTGTGGGTCCTTAATTCCTAATCCTTCCGAACTGTTGGCCTCCCATCAGATGAAACGCTTTTTAGATGAAATGCGCCGAAAATTTGATTTGATCATTTTTGATAGCCCGCCACTCAATGCTGCCACAGATGCGGTGGTCATTGGAACTCAAGTTGATGCAACTATTCTCGTGATACGCGCAGGTAAGACCGATCGAGACCTGGCACGACAAAAACTTGAGTTATTTTCTAATGTACCTGCCAATATCATCGGGGTTGTCCTTAATGGTACCACAGCCGACCTGGCTCACCCTGGCTATAGTTACTATCATTATTAATTTTAAAAAGAAGACAAGTAAATTATGGAAAATATTTTAATAACAGGTGGAGCCGGTTTTATTGGTTCCCATTTAAGCGAAACTTTGTTGAAACAGGGCCATTTTATTGTCTGTCTGGATAATTTTAATGACTATTATGATCCAAAAATTAAAAGACGTAATATCCAGGAGATTTTGTCCAAGAAGAACTACAAACTTATAGAAGGCGATATTCTTGATTTATCACTGCTGCGTGAAATTTTTCGAAAATATAATATTGATGTAATAATACACCTGGCTGCGCGTGCTGGTGTAAGACCTTCTATCAAAGAGCCATTGTTGTATCAAAAAGTCAATGTCGAAGGCACCACAAATCTTCTCGAAATGGCAAAAGATTTTAAAATAAAAAAATTTATTTTTGGATCCTCGTCTTCTGTTTACGGTAAGAATAAAAAGATCCCGTTCAGTGAAGATGACCCGGTAGACCATCCTATTTCACCCTATGCAGCCACGAAAAAGGCTGGCGAATTGATATGTTATACCTATCACCATCTTTACAATTTACCCGTGAGTTGTTTGCGTTTCTTTACAGTTTATGGACCCCGGCAGCGACCTGATATGGCTATTCACAAATTTACACGTCTTATTTTTTACGGAGAAAATGTTCCTATGTTTGGGCAGGGCGATACGCGCCGTGATTATACTTACATTACCGATATTATCGATGGTATTTGCAAAGCTATGGAACACTGCCATAGCTATCACATTTACAATCTTGGTGAATCTAAAACCATCGAACTCAGACAATTGATTAATTTGATTGCAGAGACGCTTGGTAAGAAACCAAAAATTCAGGTGTTACCCATGCAACCTGGAGATGTCCCCATTACCTATGCAGACATTTCCAGAGCCAAACAAGAAATAGGCTATAATCCGCAAGTGAATATTGAAGCAGGTATACAAAAATTTGTAGAATGGTTTAAAGAAATTTATGACTGATATTTTGATTAATGAAGCAGTAATGAACAGGTTGGTATGAAGTATTTATGGTTAAGGAAAAAGAGGCTGTTTTAAGTAATGTAACTAGATTTGTTGATGTATTATCTATCTTAATTGCCTACACATTTTCTTATTTTATCAGTTTCTATATACGAGAACTTTTAGAGTTAGGTGAAATGGCCTTTGCCATTGCCCCTGACCTAAAAGGTTTTCTGTTTTTTACTCAAAAAAATGCAATTCTTATAGTTTCATATATCCCTTTATGGTTGATTTTACTCGCCTGGAATGGCGCTTATAAAGACTTACGAACGAAGTCTTTTAAAGACGAGATTATCATTATCATTAAAACCGGTATTTTGGCCACCATTACTTTAGGCAGTCTTATCTTCATTTTTAAAATGACTCTTACCAGCCGATTATTTATTGCCACTTATTCCGTATTTACTATTTTTTTCATAACGCTTAATAAATTAATATTAAATAAATTTTTTAATTACATCCACAGCAAAGGTTTTAATCAGGTTAATCTATTAATTGTAGGTACCGGTAAAAGGGCCCGGGAGTTTATTCGAGTGGTGAAAAATCATTCCAACTGGGGTTTACGAATTGTTGGATTAATTGATGATGAACATGGCATGTTTGGTAAAGAAATTGAAGGTTATCGAGTCCTGGGAAGGCTCCAGGATATCCCTTTTATCCTGCACCGAAAAGTGATAGATCGGGTGATTTTTGTGGTCCCTCGACTCTGGTTAAATCGTATCGATGAGGCTATTCTGGCATGTGAACGGGAAGGAATTAGCACCTCCATTTCTATGGACCTGTACAATCTGCGTATAGCCAAGGTACGGCAAACCGATTTTAGTGGGTTCCCCTTGTTAGAATTTGAAACATTCTCAGCCAGCGAATGGCAGTTGTTTATTAAAAGAATCATGGATATTGTGCTCTCCATTATTTTGCTCATTTTATTTTCACCCATTCTTATAACCGCCGCGATCGCAATTAAATTAACTTCTAAAGGGCCAATATTTTTCACCCAGATAAGGTCAGGATTAAATGGCCGTAAATTTAAACTTTACAAATTTCGCACTATGGTGGTAGGGGCTGAGATGAAAAAGCGTGAACTTGAAAAAATGAATGAAATGAGCGGACCCGTTTTCAAAATTCGTAAAGACCCAAGGATTACACCGGTCGGGAGAATTTTACGTAAGTTTAGTATCGATGAATTACCTCAATTATTCAATGTATTGAAGGGAGATATGAGCATTGTGGGTCCGAGACCACCACTTCCGGTAGAAGTAGAATTGTACAAAATGTGGCAAAGGAGAAGATTAAGCTTAAAGCCGGGATTAACTTGTATCTGGCAGGTTAGTGGTCGTAATAAAATTCAATTTGAAAAATGGATGGAAATGGATTTAGAATACATAGATCGTTGGTCGTTGTGGCTTGATATAAAAATATTATTCAAAACAGTTTTTGTTGTGCTCACCGGTTACGGAGCAAGTTAATATTCCTATCCTGAAATAATTCAAGAATTCACTTTATTCCCATACTCCCTGATTTAATTTTCCTATTTAATCCATTGATAA
>CAZMEG010000006.1:0-13069 GCA_964565205.1 uncultured Cytophagia bacterium | reverse complement strand
TTGATAATTCCATAAAAAATTTTATATTTTAAATAATTAATTTAAATCGAGGGGTTAAAATGCATATTAGTGTTGTCGGGACAGGTTATGTAGGATTAGTGACGGGTATTTGCTTTGCTGAATTCGGAAATGATGTCATTTGTGTGGATGTAGATAAAGAAAAAATCAATTTGTTAAAAAAAGGTAAGTTACCCATTTATGAGCCTGGCCTGGATGATCTGCTTGAAAAGAATTTAAAAGAAGGACGATTGATTTTTACTACCGATATGAAAATTGCTGTGGAAAATTCGCTGGTTATTTTTATTACAGTAGGGACCCCTCCTAAAGATGATGGTTCAGCCGACATGAAATACGTGGAAGCGGTAGCTAAAGATATCGCAAAATATATGAATGGCTATAAAGTAATTGTGAACAAAAGTACTGTTCCGGTTGGTTCAGGTCAATGGATCAAGCAAATCATTAAAGAAAATCTGAAAGAAGATTGTGCGTTTAGTGTAGTTTCTAACCCGGAATTTTTACGCGAGGGCTCAGCTATTGAGGATTTTATGCGACCAAATCGTGTAGTGATTGGCGCCGAATCCAGTGAAGCCATAGCCATCATGAAAGAGCTCTATTCACCTCTTTATTTAATCGAAACTCCTTTCGTTATCACCAATCTTGAAACAGCAGAATTGATTAAATATGCATCAAATGCTTTTTTGGCTACAAAAATCTCATTTATCAATGAAATTGCCAATTTTTGTGATTTAATCGGGGCTGACGTTCACCATGTAGCCCTGGGTATGGGTTTAGACAACCGCATTGGTAAAAAGTTTTTGCATCCAGGTCCTGGATTTGGTGGCTCTTGTTTTCCAAAAGATACCCGTGCCTTAATTCAACTTGGACAGAAATTCGATTTTGATTTCCAGATTATAAATGCAGTAGTCCGGGTTAATGAACAGCAGCGGCACATCATGTTTAATAAAATTAAAAATACGGTCGGGGAATTAAAAGATAAAACAATTGGTGTGCTGGGATTATCTTTTAAACCCAATACGAACGATATGCGTGAGGCTCCTTCGGTGACTATAATTGACTCTTTACAAAAAGATGGAGCCATTGTAAAAGCCTTTGATCCAGCAGCCATGGAAGAAGCCAGGAAGATTTTACCCGCAGTCATTTATTGTCATGATACCTATGAAGTGGCAAAAGATAGTGATGCTTTGATTTTTCTCACTGAGTGGAATCAGTTTCGCAGTTTAGATCTGGATAAAATTAAAAACCTCATGAAAACCCCGGTAATTATTGATTTACGCAATATTTATGATCCGAAGAAAATGCGGGAAAAAGGTTTTAAATACACCTGCGTTGGTAGACCGGCTGTCTAATTAGACAACTTTATCTTGGCCTTACTCCAATACTCCATTGTGAATAAAAAGGTTATTCCGCAAACTTAATTTTCGTTTTGTAAAGATAATAATGCAGCCTAAAAATATATTTGTGTCAGATATAAACAACGTTTCAGTTTGGCACATATTTAGTTTGTGAAAGTCTGAATTTTGCTGTTCATAGTTGGTCTTGAAACATTATAAGTTGCAAAATTACAACATATTGTAACTCACCTTAAATACCACTCCCGCTGGCATTATAATTGCTAAAGATAACCTTCTTGAAGACGATTTTATTCATTGAAAATAATTTTGCATTCATGTAACCCAATACTTTAGAAAGCATATTTCATGCGCACTTTGATGATAGCACCACAGCCTTTTTTTCAACCCCGTGGGACGCCTTTTAGTGTTCTCCATCGGTTAAAGGCATTGTCCAGTCTGGGCTACAAAATTGATCTGGTTACTTATCATCTTGGAGAAGATGTGGCCATTGATGGCGTGAAAATTTATCGAATACCACGTCTACCAATGATTAAAAAGATTGCGGTTGGCCCTTCAAAGTTAAAAATTTTACTGGATATTTTTGTGATAAAAAAAGCTATCGCTCTATTACGAAAATGGAATTATGATTTAATCCATTCCCATGAGGAAGCTGGATTTTTTGCCACCCTTTTAGCAAGGCGATATCATACTCTGCATTTGTATGACATGCATTCGAGCCTTCCGCAACAACTTTCAAATTTTAAATTTACTCGCGCTAAAGCATTGATTCATCTATTTGAAAGGCTGGAAGCGGCCACCATTCACCATGCGGATGCAATCATTACTATTTGCCCTGAGCTTTATAATTACGTGCAGAAAAAATTTCCCGGTAAATACAACGTACTCATAGAAAATGTAGCTGACAACAGTCTGGTTTTTTCAACCAACACAAAAAATAAGTCCATTCAGGTAAAAAGTAATGGCGAAATGGCCATCCTTTATACAGGTACATTTGAACCCTACCAGGGCCTCGATTTATTGATTGAAGCAGGTTCCAGAGTGATTAATCAATTTAAAAATGTAAAATTTATCCTGGTAGGCGGCAAACCAGAACAGATAGAAATATATTCTAAAAAAGTTAAATCCATGCGATTAGAACCCTGGTTTATTTTTACAGGTTCAGTGCCTCCACAGGATATTCCAGATTACATCTCTCAATGTGATGTGCTGGTTTCACCTCGTGTTGAAGGAACCAATACGCCTTTGAAGATATATTCTTATTTGCGTTCGGGCAAACCTATTGTAGCTACCAATCATATCACCCACACCCAGGTGCTTAATGACGATGTTTCGGTATTGGCTGGTTGTAATTCAGAAGAATTTGCTGGTGCTATCGTTCGAGTTTTGAAAGATTCTGCCTTGCGAAAAAAGATCGTAGAAAATGCGCGACGCCTGGCTGAAGAGAAGTATAGTTATGAAACCTATTTGAATAAAACCAAGCAGGTGTACCGGTTTTTGGAACAGGAGCTGATTAAAAGAGGGAGAAATTAGTAATGTGTGGAATTTGTGGTGTTACTTATTTTGATCAAAATTACAAGGTTCTACCGGAGATGGTTGAGCGGATGTGTGACGTAATTGTTCATCGAGGTCCCGATGATTCTGGTCTTTATGTGCATAGAAATACGGGACTCGGAATGCGTCGGTTGAGCATTATCGATCTTGTGACCGGTCATCAGCCTATCGCCAATGAGGATCAATCCATATGGATTGTATTTAACGGAGAGATATACAATCATTTAGAGTTGCGCAAAGAGCTGGAAACCCGGGGGCATAAATTTAAAACCCGCACAGATACCGAAGCCATTTTGCATGCCTATGAAGAATATGGAGTGGATTGTCCGCAAAAATTAAATGGTATGTTCGCTTTTGCTATTTTTGATCAAAAAAAGCAGTCGCTATTTTTAGCACGAGACCGCCTGGGTATAAAACCTCTTTATTATTACCAGGACAATGAAAAATTTGCTTTTGGCTCGGAGCTAAAATCGATTTTAGAGTTACCCAATATCCCCAGGCAAGTCAATTCGGTAGCACTGGATATTTATATGACTTTTGAGTACATTCCAGCCCCGCATAGCATTTTTAAAAATATTTACAAGCTGCCTCCCGGTCACTTTTTATTGTTGAAAGATGGAAAAATAAAAATAAAGAGTTACTGGGAATTACATTTTGATGAGCGACCGTGGGAAGAAAATCAACTTTGTGAAGAGCTGATTGATTTGTTGCAAGATGCTGTAAAAATACGATTGATGAGTGATGTCCCTCTCGGCGCTTTTTTGAGTGGCGGAATCGATTCCAGTACTGTGGTAGCGTTGATGAGTCGGGTAATGGATCGACCCGTGGAAACGTTTTCGATTGCATTCAAGGAATCCAGCTATAACGAAGCCCACTATGCACGAACCATTGCCTCAACCTTTCATACCAATCACCATGAATTTACCATAGAGCCCGATGCTCTTGAATTGACTCAGAAACTGGTTGGGCACCTGGATGAACCACTGGGCGACTTCTCTATTTTCCCTACTTATCTGGTTTCGAAAATGGCCCGAGAATACGTAACGGTTGCGCTTTCTGGCGACGGTGGTGACGAACTCTTCGGTGGATATGAAACCTACATTGCCGATAAGATTGCTAAAATGTATATGCGCATACCTAAATTTTTACGCGATAACATAATTGTGTATCTATTAAATAAAATACCGCCTACAGAGAAAAAAAAGGGGCTGATTAACCGGGCTAAAAGATTTGTCGAGGGTATGCAACTGCCCTCTCAACTGGAACACACGCGCTGGATGATATTTTTACAGGAAGTTGAAAAGATAAAACTTTATACTCATGATTTTCAAAATCAATTAAAAGGGCTCGAAGCTTACAATTTTATCTTAAACTATTTCGACCAAACAAACAATGCCGATGCCATTAATCGACAGCTTTTTGTAGATATTAAAACCTACCTTGTGGATGATATTTTAGTAAAGGTTGATCGAATGAGCATGGCTACTTCATTAGAGGCAAGGGTGCCATTTCTGGATCACCGATTTGTTGAGTTTACAACCCAAATCCCTGGGGAGTACAAATTAAAAGGAAGAAGAACTAAATTTATTTTGAAAAAGGCCTTACACTCTATTTTACCAGATGAAATCCTAAAACGGGGTAAAGAAGGATTTAGTATTCCCATTAAAAACTGGTTGAAGACGGATTTGAAAGACTTGATGCTGGATGTGTTATCTCCAGACAATATTAAAAATACCGGATTTTTTGAACCTGCTTATGTCCAGAAATTGATTCGAGAACACCTGACGGGCGTTGAAAATCACAGTCACCGTCTGTGGGCAATGATTGTTTTTAGCATCTGGCATGAAATTTACTTAAAGGGTAAAACAAGAAGTTATGGTAAAACAACTAAAACATCTTACCAACTTAGTACGTTTTAAACGAGGAGCCCGAATTCCTATAATTGGGCCCTTGAAAGCAGAATGGGAAGTGATTAACATCTGTAATGCACGCTGTCAGACCTGTCAGTTCTGGCGTAATCATCCCGATAAAAACATCTTATCTTTTGAAGAGGCTGTTAATTTAATCGATCAAATGGCTGAAATGGGGGTTTTGAAACTCTGTTTTACCGGAGGCGAACCCCTTTTAAGAAAAGACCTGATCGATCTTATTGACTATGCAGGAAGCAAGAACCTCTCCACCTCATTAATCACGAATGGATTTTTAATAACTGAAAGACGGGCTCGTGAACTGGTTGATGCAAAGCTGGAGAGTATTTATATCTCATTAGACGCTGCGGAACCGCGCTTGAATGATGAAATTCGAGGCTTTCCAGGTTATTACGATTTAGCCTTAAAGGCCATGGATAATCTAAAAGCCATGCGCAGAAATGCTAATCCAAAGATTTATATAAAAACAACTGTATCCAAGCTGAATTTACATCATCTGGTTCCTCTGGCGAAATTATCCATCACCTGGGGTATTGATGGATTAAGATTTCAACCAGCTCAATATATTGAAGGAACTGAGTTAAGTTTTGATCCTGATATTCTCTTAGATGAAAAAGATTACGAGTTATTGGCCAATTACATAGACAAAATAATTAAAAATTATAGCCCGGCCGTTAAAGGTTTTATGAATTATTGCATTGCTTTGAAACATTATTATTTATCACAAAATTCATTTAAAAATTATCGTTCTGTTTCTGGATTTTCCTACGCTATAATTGATCCATGGGGTTATGTATTTGCCAGCCCTACAAAAAAGGAATTACTGGGCAATATCCGCCAACAGTCTTTATATGAAATCTGGTATGGTGGGAAAGCTAACGAAATACGTAAAGACCCCCTAGAAAATTCCAGTATCAATTACTTGTTTGACACCGTGGGTAACATGAGTGTCTATTTTTCGGATTTGAATGTTAAAAGCTTTTTTAAGATAATACGGCCGATTTTTAATGGCGTGGAATGTTTTTAAAAGAACAGGATAGTTTATGGAAGATATCGTTCAGCCAGCGATTGAAAAAGAAAATGCACTGTTAGAGCAAATTCGTGAGTACTGGAACGAGCATATTCATGATCTAAAAATAGCTAAACATCCGGTAGGCACAAAAGAATTTTTTGATGAACTCGATGAGTACCGATTTGATAAGTTGCGGTATTTACCTCAATTAGTTGATTTTAATAGTTATCGAAATAAAAAATTGCTGGAAGTAGGTTGTGGGGTAGGTATTGATTTAGTAAGGTTCGCTCGGGGTGGAGCTATAGTCACTGGTATAGACCTGGCTGAAGTTTCCATTGAATTGGCCAGAAAAAATTTTGAATTAAACGGGTTAGAGGGGGAGTTACTGGTTGGTAATGGTGAGGCCCTTGAATTTGAAGATAATTCTTTCGATGTTGTTTATGCACATGGCGTTCTCCAGTACACGGCTAATCCGCAACTTATGATCAATGAAATTCATCGCGTGGTTAAGCCGGGAGGTGAAGTGATTATTATGGTTTATAATCGGTTTTCATGGTTAAATTTCCTGTCACAAACTTTAGGGGTGGCATTGGAACATGAAGATGCTCCAGTTTTAAGAAAATTCTCCAAAAAAGAGTTCCAAAATTTACTGGAAAATTTTTCAGAGGTCAGGATCATCCCGGAGAGATTTCCGGTGAAATCACGGTTACATCAGGGAGTCAAAGCTTTGTTTTTCAATTATATTTTCGTGCCGGTTTTTAATCTCATTCCAAGATTCATCACTCGACCCACCGGCTGGCATTTAATGGCATTTGCCAAAAAATAATCCAGGTTTACAGTTAAAATAGCGGCTATCCATGGAACGGAAATTAGACAATTTCGTTGGGCAAAAGTTTGACGTGTGTGTGATCGGTGGGGGAATCTATGGAGTAAATGTGGCCCGGGAGGCGGCCTTACGAGGTCTTTCTGTAGCACTGGTTGAGAAAGGCGATTTTGGTTCGGCAACTTCTTCCAACAGCCTTAAAATAATTCATGGAGGGTTGCGGTATTTACAGCATGCCGATTTCAAACGTATGCGCGAATCCATTACTGAACGAAGGATCCTGATGACCATCGCTCCTCATCTGGTCCACCCTTTGCCCTGTGTCATGCCAACCTATGGTCATACTCTGCGTGGTAAAGAAGTGATGGCGCTTGCGCTCTTCATTAATGATCTCATAGGGTATGATCGTAATAAAATTAAAGATCCACAAAAATATTTACCAAGAGGTCGCATTATATCTCGTGCTGAATGTATGGAATTGATCCCTGGTATTGAACAGAAAGGTCTTACCGGAGGAGCTGTGTGGTATGATTGTCAGGTTTATAACTCGGAAAGATTGCTTCTGGCTATTTTACATTCGGCTGTTGAAGCTGGAGCGGTAGTGGCAAATTATGTGGAAATGACCGATTTCCTTTTTGAAAATCAATCCGTTAGTGGGATCAAAGTTCGGGATACATTGACCGGGGATCGTTTTGAAATTCAAGCCCGGTTGGTTATTAACTGTGCTGGGCCCTGGGTGAACAAGATCCTGACCAGATTAAACGGCTGCGCTGTGGAGCCCGGCATTAAATGGTCTTCAGCGATGAATCTGGTGGTTAAAAGGCAAATCTTTCCGGATTATGCAGTAGGGTTGTGGAGTAAATCAAAATTTGAAGATGAAGATGCTTTAATAAGTAAAGGATCCCGCTTATTTTTCATTGCTCCCTGGCGAAAATACACACTGGTCGGCACCACTCATGTCCCTTTTCGCGGCTCACCAGATCAATTTCGTTTGACAGAGGAAGATGTTAGGGAGTTTATTCAAGAAATCAATGAAGCTTACCCGGCAATCCATTTAACAGAAGAAGATATTTCTTTTTACTACGGGGGGATGCTCCCTGCCGATGAAGAAGACGAAGAACGTGGTTATGTAAAGTTGTTAAAGCATTATCGAATTTTAGATCATGTAAAAAATGGATTGGATGGATTAATCACAGTGATTGGAGTAAAATACACTACAGCCAGAGATGTGGCACAAAAGACGATTGATTACGTTTTCAAAAAATGGAATAAAAAATCCGAGAACTCCTCTTCGGTTACTCAGCCTGTTTGGGGAGGCGATATTGAAAAATTTCGAGAATTTCTGATAAAAGAAAAATTAAAACAACCGATGAAATTAAAAGAATCTGTTGTGGAGAATTTGATTTTAAATTATGGCACAAAATATAAAAACGTGCTAAAATATGTTGAAAAAAATCCGGTATTAGGTGAAGTCTTAGGCGATACCGATGTTCTAAAGGCTGAGATTGTTCATTCCATTCATGAAGAAATGGCTTTGAAGTTAACCGATGTAGTGCGGCGTCGAACGGAACTGGGTTCGGCAAGCTGTCCGGAAGAGTGGGTATTGAAAGAATGTGCAAACATCATGGCAGCCGAATTGAATTGGGATGAAGCAAAAATTAAAAGCGAAATCGACGAGACAATCAGATTGTACCAGTTAGAAAAGGGAATAGAAACAATACATGAGTAAAAAAGCATTTGTCACAGGGGCGAGCGGTTTCACCGGCGGACATCTCTGCCGCATTTTAAAGAAAAAAGGGTATGAAATCACCGCTCTCGTACGCCAGACCAGTAAGGTAGATCATCTACAAGAATTGGGGGTGAAACTGGTTTACGGGGATTTGACTAATTCTGCAAATCTGGTGGATGCCCTGAGCGATATAGATGTGGTATTTCATGTGGCTGCTGTGTATCGGCAGGAAGGCATCTCGAAAGAGCAGTTCTGGAAAGTAAATGTAGACGGCACTCGCAATATTTTGGAACAAGCGCGAAGAGCAGGAGTCAAACGTTTTGTGCATTGCAGCACTGTGGGTGTACAGGGCGAAATAAAAAATCCCCCGGCAAAGGAGACCGATCCGTATAACCCTGGGGATCACTATCAGGAATCAAAAATGGAAGGTGAAAAGCTGGCTCTGGGATTCTTTGAAAAGCATGAAATGGAAGGGGTTGTGGTGCGTCCCGTAGGCATTTATGGTCCCGGAGATACGCGCTTTCTCAAACTTTTTAAATATATTAATAACGGTAAATTTCGTATGATCGGTCATGGTAATGTACTTTACCATTTGACTTATGTGGAAGATCTTGTGGAAGGCATGATTTTGGCCGGTGAAAAAGATGAAGCCGTTGGTCATATTTTTACCCTTGGCGGGAACGAATATATGACTTTGAAAGAACTGGTTACACTAATTGCTAAAATTTTAGGCAAACCGGTGCCCCGGAAACATGTTCCGTTAAAACCTGTCTATATGGCCGCTACATTGTGTGAGGTTATATGCCGACCATTGAACATCGAACCCCCTATTTATCGCCGTCGGCTGGATTTTTTCACTAAAGATCGAGCTTTTGATATTTCCAAAGCGAAAAAACTTCTGGGGTATGAACCAAAAGTAAAACTTGAAGAAGGCCTCAAAATTACTGCAGAATGGTACAAGCAAAATCAATTATTATGATAGAAACCAATTCAAAAAAAGCTAAACATTTTAAAATTGACCGGGCTATTGAGGATACACAAAAATCAAAATTAGCCAAATATCAAGACCTGGTTCTGGGACGACCTGGTTTGATGAATTTGACTAAATATGAATTTATAATGAGCTGTTTTTCCTGGATTCCAGGAGCTTTTGGACTTTTTCTCCGGAGCAAATTTTATCCTAAGATTTTGGGGAAGGTTGGCAAAAATGTTATTTTTGGAACTAATGTTGTATTGCGCCATCCCCATAAAATCGAAATCGGAGACAATGTTATCATCGATGATAATTGCTTGCTTGACGCCAAAGGCGCCACTAATCAAGGCATCCGTATTGGTAATAATGTTTATATTGGCAGAAATACTATTTTAAGTTGTAAGGATGGCGATATTGAATTGCACGACCATGTGAATATTGGTTTTAATTGTGAAATCTTTTCTTCGGGTAAAGTGGTACTAGAAGATTATGCACTTATTGCTGCCTATTGTTATATTGTGGGTGGGGGAAATTACAGTCTTGAAAAGACCGGGTTACCGATTTCCCAGCAACCAGTATTTGATAATAGAGGCATCGTTTTGGAGAAAAATTGTTGGCTTGGCGCGAGAGTTACGGTCTTAGATGGAGCTCGAATTGGGCATGACAGTGCTATTGGCGCCAATTCGCTGGTTAATTCAGAAATTCCACCGTTTTCTGTTGCGGTGGGGTCTCCGGCAAAAGTGGTGAAAAAGCGAGAATAGCAATTAATCATTCAAATATCTACTAATATAAATGGAGAAAAGATGAAGGTATTAATCACCGGCGCCAGTGGATTTTTAGGAAAAAATTTAGTTAGCAAATTTATCACAGAGGGTTGGGAAGTAGTTACAATTGTTCGCCCCACCAGTGACTATAAGCAACTGGAAGAAACAGGCGTACATTTAATTTTTGGTGATTTACGTGACCCAAAGTGTATTACTGAAGCAACGCAAGGTGTAGATTTGATTGTGCATGCCGCAGCCAACATGCGTGGTACATGGGACGATTATTATCAAATTAATGTAAAGTCCACAGAATTATTATTGGAGCAGGCACGAAAATTAGGTTTAAAAAAATTTATTTTTATTAGTTCTATAATCGTTTACGAGCACTTTACAGCCCCATCCGGAACCTTATTTAGTGAAGATATGCCTTATGAAAGTAAAAATTTAACGGATTATGCACGTTCCAAAATTGAAGCCGAGAAAATTGTACAGCATTACTACAAGAAATACAAAATACCAGCGGTCATAATTCGTCCAGGTGCACTGTTTGGACCTGGTGGTCCTTTGTATCCAGCACGTTTAGGTTATTCTTTAGGCAAATTTTACCTTGTAATTGGAAATGGGAAACTGCAACTACCACTTTCGCATGTAAGAAGCGTTACCGAAGCGATTTGGAATAGCATTCAAACCGATAAATCTTCAGGTAGATGCTATAATGTCGTTGAGGATACATCTATCACCCAGTTAGAATTTTTACATAGAGTTAAAAAAATCGCTCATCCTGAATTGAAAATTTTAAAAATGCCTTATATCCTTGCCAGAATGATAGCCCAAATTTTACAGATAATGTTCAAATTTTTGGGTCGTACTTCACCCATCCGCATACCATCCTTAAAGTTATGTTCGACACAATTTTATTATTCTAACCAACGAGCTAAAGAAGAATTGAACTGGCAGCCAATTTCTAATTTTGATCAGAGCATTAATGAAATGTTAATATCTTATGCTGAATCTCGAAAACCCAAACGATTTGTTCCTCTAGTAAAAGGACGAGTTGAGGTGCCAACGCAACAAAAGTTAAATGTGGGTATAGTGGGCTGTGGAATGTTTGCCGAAACCCATCTTTCTATTTTGAAGCGATTTAAAAATGCAAATGTGATGGCATTATGTGATCTTAATGAAAAGGCTCGCCATCAATTAGCCAAGAAATTTAAGATCCCCAATACTTATTCCAGCCTGAAAGATATGCTTGAAAAAGAAAGGCTGGATGTGGTTCATATCGTGACACCCGCTCAGACTCATTATCAGCTTACCATGGAGGCTTTGAAACATAAAGTACATGTACTGGTAGAAAAACCGGTAGCTGTTAATGCAAAAGAAGCAAAAAAGATGTTCCAATTTGCTAAAAAACAAAAAGTCAAACTTTGTGTAGATCATAATCATGTATTCGACGAAGTGATGATAAAAGCCAGACAGCTTCTTGCCCAGGGTGTGGTGGGAAAAATTGCTCATGTAGAAAGCTGGTATGCAACTTCTTATAGTTCCAACTCAAATAGTCGGTATTTAAAATACGAAGCCCGAAATCACTGGGTTTATCAATTACCTGGTTCTCTATATCAAAATATGATTTCTCACCCAATCAGTTTATTAATTGATGTGATGGGCGAAGTTAAAGAGATTAAGGCTGTTAAAAAATACCTGCAGATCGTTCCACATATGGATAGCGATGAATTGCGGGCTCTTATTACAAATGATGAAATGATTGGTACATTAACCATGTCTCTTGCTGTGTCCCCTCGTTATCATTTTGTCAATATTTATGGAACGAAAGGTACCTTAAAAATTGATTTCCTTAATAAATATATTTTTCATGACAAAGTAGTACCCATGGTGCCCAAGGTAATTAGTAGAAATTTAATGATATGGAAGCATGGGTGGCTTTCCTTGTTTTCAACTCTGAGAAATTTCGTGAATGTTTTAAGAGGAAAATATAGCTTGTTTGAAGGCAATGAACGCTTGATTCATTTATTTTATCGAAGTATATTGCTAAATGAAAAAATGCCTATATCTCCGGAAGAGGCCATCCAATCCATGGAAATAATGGATGAAATCTGGAAGCAAATAAAATTGCAAGGCACGTCTTCTAATAACCATAAGCAACAAAAAAGTACAGATTTAAAAAAGAAGAAAAAATCAGAAGTCGTAATAACTTAGTTATAGTAAATTTAATAGCAAATTCAGCATTCACCGGAGTCAAGTACCGTTATTTTCCATGGACTTAACTCGATAGAGGACATTCCGGCTTCTTCTTTGCACCAGCAGCAGAATTAAACGATAAAATTCAATACCTTATTATTATCAGAAGTCATCGGACATGTGGAATAAAATAGGAAAGATTCTAAGATTTATAATATGTCTTGGATTAATCTATTATATAATCCAGCGAATTGATTTTCAGCCGTTAAAGGTGGTAGTGACAAATATTAAATGGGGATATTGTTTTCTTATTTTGGTGATTTTATGGTTATAATTAAGGCATTTAAATGGTACAATTTATTAAAGGCGAAAAATGTAAATATACCCATCATTCAAATTATCCAGGTAGATTATGTGAGTACATTTTTAAGCTTATTTGTTCCATCTACCATAAGTCTTGATCTGTTTCGTGCCTATGGGTTATCGAAAGAAGTAACCACAAAAAATCAAGCCGCTTCTTCAATACTGGTAGATCGAGCCCTTAGTTTGTTCGCTCTATTAACTGTCGCAAATCTAAGTGTGATTTTTTTTTATGAAAAAATTAATGTACCAGAAATTGCTATAAGCAGTATTACAGTTTTAACATTTTTTATTTTGGGTGTATTTTTAATTCGCAATACAAAAATCATTAAATCTATTGATCGCCGTACCAGTTTGTCC
>CAZMEG010000005.1:0-22663 GCA_964565205.1 uncultured Cytophagia bacterium | reverse complement strand
ATCCTGAATTATTCACAAATCTAAAAACAACATATTGCAATATCTAAACATATCCAATAATTAGACGCATTTCTGGATAAGTTCTTTACAATCGTTTTTCTTCGTCTCCTTCGTGCCCTTCGTGGTGGGTGAATTTTTTAGGCTAAAAAAAAAAAAAAAAAAAAAAGACATGGCGAAAACCCAGCTTCTGAACCCACACTCGCAAGATTTGATTAATATTTGTATTAATTAAACAATTTAGTGTAGAAATAAGATTCTAACCAATCGATGGTTTATAGATTACAATTCCCGCAGGGTTTTATAGGTGAGAGTCAATAATTCTAATGATACAGGTAATTCGGGACGTATGGCCTGCAATGTATTTTTATCAATTTCCCAGGCCGCACTCCACAGATTCCAACGATAATAGTAATCTGGAGTTGTAACATATTTAACTATATTTTGTGAAAGCGTTTGAATGAAAGTATTTTTTTCATCCGGAGTGGTAAATATCTGCTTTAAATTTTCAGTAGAATCGGGCAAATAATTTTCTATGATTTCATTCACCAACTCCACATAGGTCTCTTTTCCCGTAGTCTGCTTATCTTTTTGGTCGTTAACGGTTGAATTCCCATCCCCTGTGACGGATTCTAACATGGCAATATCTGAAGACTGCGTAAAACTTTTATTTCTTCGAAACTGGTAAAAATCTGGCCTTTTAAATTTTGGATTTTCATAAAAGATAATCCAGTTAGCCAGGGGCTCCAGTATATAATTGTACTCCTGGTTACCCCAAACATAGAATAATGTGAGTACGGTATTTTCATCAGACCTTTCGTTATTAAGTTTTAAAATATAACTTCCTTCTGGAATGGCTATATAGGTCTCAACTTCTCGGTTTCGAATAAATACTTTCTCAAAGGCTTCCCGAATCCTCGGAACGGCCAGGGCATAGGTAAAGTGCTCCATATTGCCAGGTGATTGAATTTTCACCAGATCAATCATTTGAGGATTAAAATTTGAGGTAACTTTAAAGTTTTGAAATCGAATATTGACCTTGGCAAATTTGTTTAACTCCTGACTTTTTTCATGCCATAACTCGATCAAACGATAATAATTTCGATTCCCCACACGGATGACCCTTGGCAAATCTTTGTATAGAACAGGAGGCTCATCTACCTCTTTGTAAAGGTCCATGGACTTGTAATACTCGTAACAGGCTTTTTCATAAAATTCGGGGTTTAAGGGAGCCTTTTCCAGAAACATGAGTGCCTTAAAAATTAACGAGCGGGCCACAATATCTCGGGGTACAATAGCTTTCTTATCTGTAAGCTTTATAGTTTCATACATTTCGGTAATTTGATCAATGTAAACGGAAAGCAAATCCTCAAAAGCGTGTAATTCGGCTGTGCGGGATTTTTCTTCATAATAAAGCTTCTGATATTCAAGATAAATATCTATAACGGTGGATTCATATTGTACCATTTTCTTTAATAGCGTGTCGAGCTGATCCTGAGCCAGTGTCACGGTAACAATTAGCAATGAAAAAGAGACCTGCAGGAGATGAAACCGTTTTTTCACTTTACTACCTCGCGGTCGCTTTGCGAATGTTCTTCGGTAAAACAATCTAACATCTGAAAATTCTTATTCCGGTCATCCAGTAAATCAGCCAAGCGGGTATACATTTTTTTCCCCACCCAGATTTCGTAAGGTAATTTAGAATTCAACAGGGAGCCGCGTTTAGCCTTTAGAGAAAGGCGTAAGGCTTTTTTATAATCCTCACAGGCACGGGCATAGTTATCGGGTTCTTCTTGAGCTCTTTCCATATAGGTTAAAGCGCGCAAAATTAAACAGCGGGCGGCCAGGTCCTGATGTGATTCAAGGGTGGTGCCCTTTAACCGCCATAAGGTATCATAAATATCCATTACGATATCCACATAAATGGTGATGATCTGCTCGAAAGCTTTTAATTCGCTACCGCGTCTGGTATCTTCGGCTAAAAATTTTTGCAATTCATTATAAATCCGAACCACATCCCGTTCGAAAGAAAACATTTGTTCTTCTAATTTAGCCTCGATAGGTTGCGCCAACAAAGGTTTAAGGCTAATCAGCAGAAGAAAGCTAATAACGATCTTTTTCATCTTTTTGAGGTACCGTTAGTTGTTGGATTAACTTTAGCAACTTTTATGGTTTTGGTTATGCATTTTAAAATTGGCCTTAACCAGTGTAATACAGGTTGTAAACCAAAACGTTCTGCAATTTGTTTATAAAGTCTGACAAAGGGAAGGAGTTCTGTAGCCACCTGGTAATCAATTTGTGTACAGAGGGATGTTTGCCCGATTCCATTGGCACGCAGAGCCGCTTTCCAGGCTTTGTCCATCATATCTACTGCGAAGTCTTTATTGCCAATTTCATAGCCGATATCCGCCAGACGGAGATATAAATCTTCATAGCCATCCCACTCAAATTTTTGTTTTTTGCCAAATCGACCATCCGGCACCAGCAGTTCTTCTCCAATACGTTTGGCTCGAGCATAGGCGTTGTAACGATCGGTAGAATCTGCAAAACTAAAATAATAATTTACCAGCCTGAATATAGCGTTTCCGTAAACTTTTTTAACTTCGTTAGCCAATGAAAGATTGATATCTGAAGAATTAGCGGTGATTAAATTATAGGCTTGCCGTGCTTTTTCACGGGCATACTGCAATTCAGCTTCGGGCTGGGCATTGATGCCCTCCTTCTCCATGAACAATGCCACTTTTGTGAGTTCCTTGAGCATTTCGGCCTTTCTTTGCGGACTCTTGGCATGCTGATAAGCCAATTCCAGATAACGGCGGGTCTGTCGGTAGTTGTAATCATCCGGATAATTATGAAATTCTTTTTCAGCAGCAAAACCACGAGCCCGCCATTCATTCCCTCGCAGATTAAATTCATCTTCAACAGCTCGTTTTCGGTAGACGCGAAAAAAGAGGCTGTCCTGGGAATTTAAATGAGTTTTTTCGGCTAAATCACAAGCCAGCCGAACCATAAAACTGGCGAATAGACCATTCGTCAGAGCGGTATCAGGCGGCGTAAGGGTGAGTTCCACAGCCTGATTGATGAATATTTTCAATTTTTCTATCAAATCCTGGCTCACATTCCACTCCTCCCTGGCATATAAACCTAAAATGCCCTGCCAGGCATGTACCAGTCCATCCAGATAATCGCCTTCTTTGCGTTCTATGGCACGTAAAGATTCCATATATCCAAAGTTAAACGCAATCTCGGGATCTCCAAATAACTCGTAACTTTTCTGTAACGAAATAATTGCCACATCAAGATTGGTAAGGTCATTGTCCTGTAAATATAGTTGATATTCAGCAAAACCTTTGTACCGGTAAACATTTTTCATGAAATCGGTGAAACGGCATTCCACATCCGGAACACTTTCGGAACAGCGATTTAAAATTTGCTGACATAAATCCACCGTTTTTTGATAATCCTTGTTTTTATAGGCTTCTTTTACCTCATCAAAGATATTATTTACCGGTTGTGCAATTAATGGAGAACCCGAGAACATTAATAAAATAATAATTAAACTTTTTGCTCGACTCATGGGTTTGTTCCCCTTTATTATTGAATAGTTAATTGCAATAAGCCCTGTAATGCTCTGCGCAACTCCTGTAAAGAAGACTTGTTGCTTTTACCGATGACTTTAATCCATACTCGACCGTTCTTTTGCCAGTGAATTTCATGAATTACCCTATCAGCGAATTTTAACTTAATTACGAATCCTTTAGCATTCCAGCGAAGAGCGTCCGGTAAGGGACCGTACCGTCCTTTGCTGATACGGTCCAATTCTGCATTGATTTTGTTCCAGAGTTTATAATCTTCGGTGCCAATGCTGGAACCAGCAAATGTTAAAACTTTTTCAAACTTTTTAAATTGCAGGGAAACGTCATCTTTTACAGTTTGTGGTGTGCTTTCTTTATTATCTTTCCGGGTAGAGAGTTCCAAATTAGGCGGTGCCTGTTCTTCTATTATTTTTTGATCAACAGGCTGGTGATCACTTAAATCGAATTTTGTATCTTCTTCAAGAAATAAATTGGAATTATCGTTTTTATAAGAAATGTCCCCTTCGGCATGATCATATAATCCGTGGCGAAATTTAATGTTCTCATCTGCAATAGAACCAAGTGCTGAACCAGAAATTAGATAGGCATTCATATCATTTTCGTTCAGGCTCAGCTTTATTTCTTCATCCTTTTCTAAAAGCTCGTCAACCATTTCCTCATATTTGTTCTTTTCTCCGGGTTCTTCTTTTTTAATTTCAACCACATGTTCTATTTGCATCTTTGGTTTTTTAACCACCGGCTCTACCAGCGGAATATCGATAAGTTCAAATTTAATTTGATCCGGTGTAGTAGTTAATTTTTTGATCTTAAAATGAGTGGAAAGGTGGAAAAAACCTATCACTAAAAATAGTGTGATTATAATAGATTTTTCGAGATTTCTTTTGTACGCAAGTTTATCCTTACCGAATTTTGTTTGCACAGAACTGCGGGCCAAATGAAAATGATTGAATTTCTGGCTATTTGCAGACACCTGAATTTACATCCTGTATTTATATATTACTGGAAAACTCAGTTTTTTCCCTTTTACTCCCAGCGTTTTAATTTAGAAAGGTAGGCATATTTTTTACGACCGAAACGCAATGCCAGACAGCGCAAAATGGCTTCCGGTGCATGATATTGTAAATTGGTGAAAAGACTGGTAGCTCTGTGGAATCCACCCGTGTCAATGCGTAAACCATACATTCGTTCTTCACCAAATTTTAGAATGACGTCATCAAATTTGGGGATCTTGGCAATGTAAAGACCTTTCCCTAAATAGATGCCGGTTATATCACTGATCATGGGGTTTTTCTCATCAAAGAGTGTCAAATAATCTCCAAAGACTAATTCCTGTATGCTGGTTGGATGAAATGCCGGTTTTTTTACTCTGGAAATTAATTCGTGCACTTTTTTAAATTTACCTTTTCCGGCAGCTTCTAAAATTTCTTCGGCCAAATCCATGACCTCAACAAATTCTGAAGGATTCAAGCTGGGTTCCGGGGCATTTTTATAATCATCTTGATAGGCAAATCGTGTGATTACTCGGGTCCACACCGAACGTTTGGACTCGAAAGTTGGCACCACTTCCAGATCGAGGATTTTAATTTCATACCGGGCCTGCTTGACTTTACTATCTTTCACCAGATTTACGTAGATGGTATAATCGCGGACCAGGTTGTCCGGCCGTGGTGGACGTAAACGCAGCATGCTTAAAATATTATCTCGAGAGGTAATTTTTCGATTTCGCAAAGATTGTTCGATGGCACGATAAACCGCCAGAATGGAATTAAACTCGATGTCATCACTCTCATAGGCACAGCCAAACGTCTGGAGGTAATTATTGTTTTTATAAACGGTTTCCAGGGGTATTTTGATCACTTTCTTCATAATCCCCAGAAGTGTCACGTTTTCTTCTTTTGTCCAGCATTTTTGTTTGAATTCCACTGGTTTAAATGTTTGTGCATCAACGGAATTTATTTTAAAAATTAAAAATACAACACAAAATAATTTTAGAATTTTCATAATGTGTTTGCAATCAGGTTTGTAAAGTGCCGGATCACCTAAAATGGATAATGTATAATCAACTAAACGCCTTTCCTATCCAGTACTCCGTAAAATTTACCAACACTATATATATTACCGTAACATACCTGAATTGCATAAACTAAAATTTGATTTTTTCAATAAACTCGAAACTAACTACTAAAATTTACGCAAAATTTTAAAATTAACTTATAGATAATATTAAGATAAACATTTCTGAATAAAACGCCTGATATACAACAGTTTGCTACAATAAAATACGGGAGATAAAATTTATGACCACCACTCTGATTGGCAAAAAATATGAGATTGTACGTGAAATTAAACGGGGCGGCTTTGGAGTCATTTATCAGGGGATGGATCAACTTTTTAATAAACCTGTCGCCATTAAAACTGTCGATCCGGCGTTGCTTGGAGAAGCAAAATATATTGATATGTTTCAGCGCGAAGCCGTGAGTATTGCCCAATTAAATCATCAAAATATCGTGCAAATTTTTGATATAAAACGGGATGAGGACGGCCAGATTTACATAATCATGGAATACATAGATGGACTCGATTTGGGGAAATTGTTACGCCTCTGCCGCCAATTAAACAGGCCTCTGCCGCTAACCCTGGGCGTGTATATTATTGCTGAAATTTGTGCAGGCCTGGATTACGCCCATAATCGTCGGGATAGTCAAACCAATCAGCCGTTAAACATTGTTCATCTGGATATTTCACCCTCTAATATTATGTTGAGTCGTTCCGGAGAGGTTAAAATCATTGATTTCGGCATGGCTAATTTGAAACGCTTGCAGCCCAGAAACAAAAATGAAGTTTACATTCAAGGAAAATTAAATTATCTTGCGCCTGAACAGGTTAATGGGTCCGAGCATCTGGACCGACGGGTGGATATCTTTGCGACAGGATTAATTTTATATGAAGTCATTACCGGCGAACGTTTAATAAAATCCAGTAATCCTCAAGAAGTGGTTGAGCTTTTACGTTCTCGCCAACAAGATTGGACAGAGGCTCTCCCGCCAGATATCCCGGAAAAGTTACAGAATGTTCTGGGGAAATCTCTTGCTGCAAAACCAGAAAATCGTTACCCCACAGCCAATCAGATGTATCTGGATTTAATGAATTATTTGTTACTCACGGACCCTGCCGCCGATTTCATGAATGATCTGGCTAATTTTGTTAGTAACATCATGAAGCTTTCAGAAAGCGAAGCCACAGATCAAGAAAATTTGCTTTCCATGCCTGAGGTTAACAATTTTGAAAAAGAATCAGAAAATGAAAATCATCATGATGATTTAGCCGAAGCAACGCAGACTTTTGAGGCTACTTCTGTGGTAGCGGAAGAAGGTAATGAAAAGGAAGAGGAAGAAAAAGCACCGGAAGCTTTAATCGAGGACCACGAATTTAATGAACTTGATGAACCAAGCCTGCCACATGAAAAAGAAGCGCAAAGCGTACCATCAGAAACAATTGTCGTAGAGGATGCAATCCAGGAGAATGAACCGGAAGAGCTGGAAAAAGAAACCGCAGTAGAGATGGTTTCATCAGCTCCCACTACCATAAAACAGGAAGAGGATTCTCATTATTACAGTATCGTCGGACAGGAGGAAGAACTTATTGAAGATGATGAAGATCAAAAAACCATTATAGATGTGGTGCGTCTTTCCGCCCGAACTCATAAAAAAGCCATAGCTACCACCTTAGTTAGTTTAATCATCGGCATCATAGCCTTCACAGTGATAGATACTTTTGCCCATTTTACCCGTATGGGAACTAACATTTATGATTTCCTCTTCCCTCCAGCGATAAAGATAGAATCTATTCCACCGGGTGCCCAGGTATTTCTGGATGATCAACCTTTAGAAGCCACAACGCCTTTGAGTCTGGACGAAATTTCGCCCGGGGTTCACAAATTAATGCTGGTCTTGCCCCGATTTGATCCTATCATTAAAACCATCAATGTGCCACGCAAAGGTCAGTTGAAAATGTCAGGCGAAAGACAACGCCACGCCAGTCAGCCTTTTGTTTTAAAATTTAAATCAAAACTGACATTTGAATCACAACCGTCAGGTGCAGAGATTCACATTAATGGCATGAGTATTAATCAGAAAACGCCTTCCAGTATTTACTGGGAGGTTAGCGAACAACCTGTTGAAATTGCAATGATCTATCCTGGTCTACCACAGCTTACCGGTTTAAAAATCGATTTATTGAACGGGAAAGAAATTATCCGGGATCGACGATTGTGGAAGTTTGACAAATCAGATGAAATCAAAGATAATTTCAAAATTAAAGGGATTTTCCACAAAAATATTACCATATCTTCTACACCTTCAAGAGCCGATATTTATCTTGACAATTTCCCCAAACCGGTTGGTGTAACCGGTCTCAGCGGCTCGCTTTTATTGACTGTGGGTAAACACACCCTCAAGTTGAAGAAATCAGGTTACATTACGAAAAAATTTACAATTAATATTAATAAAAACACCCCTCCTAAAATTCATCATTTATTATTGCGCCATGTACGCCTAATAGCCAGGGATGCAACCGTTGAAAATGGAGACGATATCGGTGCACAACTGGTCGAGTTAAGTTATGCTAATAAAACCTTCAAAAGGAATAATACTACCCCTGTGCGTTTGCGGCTTTTGCCTTATCGATATAAAGCAGTTTTACAGAAGAGAGGTTATTATAAAACGGTAGTAGAAATTTCACCGACAGATAAAGTCGTAGTAGCTCAGATGAAACCCATGGATAGTAAATTAACCGTGGTAGTTTACGATGCTTCCACCAAAAAACCGGTAGAACAGGCAAGAATTTCTTATAAGGATGAATACAGTGCTATCACCAAAGAACAATTTTTTGGTTTTACAGATAAAAAGGGAATTTACGAAGGCAAATTAACTCCCGGTTTTTATTTAATTGCAGTTTATAAAAAAGGATATATAAAACATGCCCGGAATGTTAGAATTAAATCTAACGAGAATTCCAAACTCAGTATTCAATTAAAGCCTGTTCAATAAGGCGATTAAATAGGGCATCACAAAATTCGATGAACCTACCGAATAGAAGAGGAATATGATAAAAGGCGGTTTTACAAATTTAATATTATTAATAGATTCTAAATTTTGTGAAACCCTCGGCAATTAAATCATTAGGAGTTTTACCATGCCCAGAATTATAATAAAAAAGAAGGCCGAAGTAGTTAGTGAATATGCATTGAGCACTACACAAGATAGCTATCGCATCGGTTCTGACCTGGAAAATGACATTGTGATCAACGACAAAAGGGTCTCAGTGCATCACGCATTATTGCAGCGCCATGGAAATCATTATTTAATTCAGGATTTAAATAGCGCTTTCGGTACCTATGTGAACGGGCAAATAGTTAATAAGTCTATGGAAATCCATGATGGTGATTTGATTCAGGTAGGAGATCACACTTTGGTATTTGATAATCCAGTGGAAAATATTGAACTACCTTTTACTTCGAGCGAAATAAACAAACCGACGGACAAAGATAGTCTGAGCAGTGATGGGAGTGAAGTGGGACTGGATATTAAAGAAACCGATCTGGCCACTCTGGAAGCCCTGGAAGAAGAACTCCGGAAAGAAAGCCGGGTATTTCGTAAACCGGGTACAGATAAAATAGAAAGCATGGCACCTTATTATTTACTGGCAATTTACGGACCTTATCGCGGCAAAAAATATCAATTGAAATACGGGGATACTCGTATCGGACGGGATAAAAATTTAAACGACATTGTTATTGATAAAAATAATCGTGGACAGACCGATCAGAGCATTTCCCGGCGCCATGCTACGATTATTTTTAGGGATGACGCTTTTTATATTGCTGACAAAAGGAGTAAGACCCGGACTTATGTAAATCAGGTGATGGTACCGGAAGATGAGGAAATCAGATTAATTCCCGGCGATGAAATAGAAATCGTTAGTGACCAGCAAAGTACGATTTTTCGTTTTGTTCCTGAAGGTGACTGGAATTTTTCCCCTCCAAAAAAAGCTGGTGTATGGTGGGTAAGGTATCGCTCCAAGTTTATCTGGGGTTTTACTCTGGTGGCTTTTTTGCTCGGGGTGTGGTTAATGAATCAAGGATTCCGGAGTTATCAGGTCTTAACCCGGCAACCAAAACCACTTACTCTTGAGACAGTGAGCTGGCCGGCAGAAGAGCAATTAAATCTAACTGGAGAAAATTTGATACCCAACCTGTTTTCAGCCGATTTCAACGGGGATGGTTATGTAGATGTGATAACCACGGATAAAAATTCCAGGGTAGTTCTCATCGATGGGGTTTCCCGGCAAATTCGCTGGACTTACCAGGCTATTCCTGTTGACCCCAGCCTCCCTATGGCCCTAGCGGATTTAAATTCAAATGGCATGAAAGATTTAATTCTGATGAGCAAAGATGGTCGTCTGGTAACCCTTGAGGGCAATTTTGGCGCTGAAATTTGGGTAAGTCCATTTTTCCAAAACCCGTTAAATGCTCCTCCTGTTGCCGCAGATTTCAACGGAGATGGTTTGACCGATATCGCTGTTTCTGACAAACAGGGTAATGTCCACGTGGGATACAATCAGCAGACTTCCCTCCAATGGTCTTCTATTTCTACTGGTGTACCTATGGAAGCCCCACTTACAGCTTCCGACCTGGATCGGGATGGAGATTTTGAAATCATTTGTGCTACTGAACGAGGTCTGGTTCTTGTTCTGGATGGTCTTACCCAAAATGTTTCTGGTTCCATCGATATCAATGGCGAGCTCAATCGGGCTCTGGGTACTTATCTGGAAGAAAACCAGATTCAATATCCGGTGGGAGTGACGGATTTAACCGGGGATGGAATCCCTGATTTTGTTGTTACCAGCATCCAGGGTAATTTGATCACCATTGATGGGCAAAGTCGGGAATATTTATGGTTCGATAAACTTGCTCCAAAGTCCGTATTGAAGCCCCGCCATAAATATCCTTTTATATTGACCGATTTGCAGGGGGATGGTTTAGCGGATGTTCTGGTTATGAGTGCACCCAATGAAATCAGGGCCTATGCAGGTTCGGGAAAAGATAAATCGCCAGATTTAATCTGGCAATACAACAGCCATAGTCCATTTAATTATCAAACCTTCGTCCTGGCCGATTTCACCAAAGATCGAATTAACGATCTGGTTCTACAGTTAAGTTCCGGGATATTTCTCATTCTAAATGGAAAAAGTGGTCTGGCTGAAACTTCGGCAGATCTTGCCGCAGCTTTACCAACCAGCTTACCCGTTATTGCCGATTTTAAAAACGATGGACAACTAGACATTTTAATAAGAAAAAATACAGGCCAGTTAACACAATTAAAATCCAACACGGAAGTACCAAAAGCGTCCGTTGTGTGGGGACAAACGTATGGTTCATGCCTGAATAATTTAACCATGCACGACCTTCTGCCATCTCTTTCTCATGCTTATGTGCGTCTTTTCCTTGGAGGGCTATTCATTATTATTGGCGCAATCACTCTGATACTTTATAAACAACAAACTCGAATCAATGTAAGAGCAAAATAAAATTTCTGCGAATTTCTAATCTTGAAGTTACTAAAAACGTGAAATTGAAACAGCAATCTAAAGGATGGAGCAGGTTTTAAAAACTGACAATTCAGTGAAGATGGTCGGAGCCAGCGATATTGGCAAAGTTCGTGAGGAAAACGAGGATTATTATTTATATTCAGAAGATCATCGGTTTTTTGTGGTCTGTGATGGTATGGGAGGGCATCAAACCGGTGCTATGGCGAGTCGTTTAGCGGGAGAAACACTCGGTGATATTTTCATGGAGAAGAAAAATTTTGATTTAAAAAAAATTTGCAGCGATATTTCTACCGAACTACCTCTTTCCGCCCTAAAACTAATCGCAGGCATCCGTCTGGCTAATCGACGAATTTTTTCCTATTCCAGATACTCAAAAGACCTGCGTGGCATGGGTACCACAATTGCCGCCATAGCCATTGAAAATGGCCTGATTACCATAGCCCACGTGGGTGACAGCCGGGTCTATCGATTACGAGATGACACATTAACCTGCCTGACCAGTGATCACTCCTGGTTAAATGAACTTCTTGAAGACAATGAAATAAGTCGAGACCAGATTCATCAATTTAAAAAGAAAAATATTTTAACCCGTGCTCTGGGCACCGATCAGAGCGTGAAAATTGACCTGTTCATAGATGCAGTACAAACCGATGATCTCTACCTGCTCTGTTCAGATGGCCTGCATAACGCCTTACAGGATGATGTGATTGAAAGCATATTGAAAGCTGACCTTGGACCTTTACAGAACAAAATCAATAAGCTGGTGGAAAGTGCCAAGTTGTTAAATGGCTCAGATAATATTACAGGTGGCTTGATTCACATTAACTGTCTGGAGCAATCCACAGAGGCGTCCAAATCTTATTTTGAAACCATTAAATTTGAACCTCCCAAAGTAAGTAATTTTCTCGAACGAACCGTAAAATCACTTTATCCTGATTCCAGGAAAAAAGGGTCTTTAAGGACTCCTTTAATTATTGGCATCTTGGTTTTATCCATTTTGTTGGCGGGTTTTCTGATTTTAAGCATAGCTGGAAAACCATAATAAATCGTAATAGAATAAAAACAATGGTTGAGTAATATGACTGCCAGGAAATGCCTTCTTATTTTGCTTGTTTTAACTTCTTGTTTTACAATTTTTACTCATCCTTTGACAGGTCAAACAACCAATCGTCAGGCTTTGATCTGGTATAAAACCGCTTTAGATGCAGAAGATGAGAATAGCAAAATTGAAGCCTATTTGAAAGCCATTGAAATTGACCCAAATTTTGTGGAAGCTTTATATAATCTGGGGATTTTGTACAGGAAAATAAAAGAGTTTGACCTGGCTGAAAAGTATTTAAATCAGGCCTACAACGCTCGGCCGGAGTTCATCAAAAAAGAATTTAAAGCACAAATTCTTTATGATCTATATACGGTGTTCAAAATAAAAGGGAAACTTAAGGAAGCCGAAGAATCTTTACGGGGAGCGCTCTCCTTAACAAAAAAGCCCTCATTTTTATCAAAACTATATTTTGAACTGGGCAGAATACTGTACCAGCAACAAAAATATGAGGAAGCGCTTAACTATTTAAACACCGGGAAAAAATATGATAAAAAGACCCGTCCCTATTTTGATAATCTAATTAAAATCATAAACGAGGAGAAAGAGTTACAAAAGCTTTATGAGGCAGTACAAACGGCTGAACAAAAGGGGGATTTGCAAGGAGCAAAATCTTTATTGCAAAGAATCATTGAAATTCGTCCTGGTTTTAAAAATGCTGAACATCTACTTGCCAGAATTGATTCTTTATTAAGAATAGACGCACAGGACCGTGAGCTTAATAATCAGTACAGGGAGGCACTCAATTATTTAGAAAAAGGAGATCTGGAAACGGCCGTCGTAATGCTGGAAAAGATTGCCGAAATTTCTCCTGATTATAAAGACGTGCAATCCAGGCTTCAGCAGGTTCGCCAACAATTGAAAGAAAAACAAAAACAGGAGCAACTTGAAAAGGCTTATGCAGAAGGCCTGGAAGCCATGAGCATGAAAAACTGGACAAAGGCTATCATTGCTCTCGAACAGGTACTCGAAATAGACCCTGAGTTTCGTGATGCCCGAAAAAGATTAAAGCAGGCTCAAAATAGTCTTGAGAAGGAAAGTACCGAATCTATTTTAGCCAAATATTATACGCAGGGAGTTGAAGCCCTGCAAAAAGAAGACCTGGCTTCAGCACTTTTAGCTTTTGAAAAAATAAAAAAGATTAATTCGAACTACCGGAATGTGAAAACATTGATTAAACAAATCGAAGATCGATTAAGGATTGAGCTCGCACCAGCCAGACCTGTACAAAAGCGTCTGGTTAGCTCTACTCAACTCGATTCTTTATATCAACTGGCTGTTGCATATCTTAACTCTCAGAATTGGGCTGAGGCTATTGCAACTCTGGAAAAAATTCAGCAATTACGGGAAAATTACAAAGACACAAATTCAAAGTTAGCCTTTGCTCGAAGTAAAATGGAAAATTCAGAAACAGAGGAATCCGGCCTTCTTGCAAAAATTTCAAACAAACGACTATTTTATGTAGCCAGTACCTTTTTAGCCCTGTTAATTTTGCCGATTTTTGGCATCCTGATTTTTTCTCCTACGGTTAGAGCTCGCTTTCATTTCTTACGGGGTAATTATTTAAAAGCCGTTCAGATTTATGAGCAAATTTTAGCCAGACATCCGGAACGACTTAAATTATACCCGGCACTGGCAAATATTTACCTCTTGCTTGGTCGGAATGATGATCGAGCCATCAAAATTTACAAAACCATCCTGCAATTGAATTTGTCCACACATCTGCGGGATGAAATTAATAATGTAGTAGCACAAAAATATTTAAAAGAAGGTCGTACGGATGCCGATGCCATTGAGATTCTTGAGAATGTATTGAAATCTGAACATCGCAAATTATCCGGTCCCAAATAAATCAAACTCTAACTAAAAGGTTAAATAATTTAATGATGCAAAAACAAACTAATTCGCAACAGACGAAAATTCAACAGATATTACTAACACTTGGGAAGGCTTACCTGGAGCGGCGACAGTATAATGAAGCTTATGAAAAGTTTCGTCAGCTCCTTGAATTGGGGGAGGAGTCTCCTGAAAATTTATTACTGGCCGCTTTTTCAGCAATTGGGTCACTGAATGTTACCGAGGAGGCCCAACAAATTTATGAGAAAGCCTTCAAATTGAATCCGGATTCAAAAGCTTTGAAAATTGGGCTGGCCACCCTGTTTATGCAAAACAAAATCACCACCCCATTTGCCATTCAAATATGTCAGGAGGCGCTGGCTTGCGCCCCGGAGAACGAAACCAGACTGCGTCTATTTCTCAAACAGTATTATGAATCCATTGGTGAAGAAGATCGAGCTCATCTTGAAGAACAAAAAGCTATTTTAAAAAGCCGGGATAAAGCGAAAGTCCGAGCCTATTTAGAAAACCTCTGGAAACAAAAAAAGTTCGAGGAAGCTGAAAGTGCCATAGATAGTGTACGCAATGAAAACGGTAATGAATCCATTTTATCGATCGAATTAGCCTTAACCCATGCCTATCGATTAATTGACCAGAACAACAAAGCCGGGGACGAGGAAATACTCAATGTTATCTTAAATGGCTTGAGCCAGATTTCCATGAATCGTTCTCTGGCCGATTTAAGAGATTATTTAACTCTGCGCTACTGTATACCTCCGCAGGAGAATTCCGAAATAAAAATATCCCCGCAGGTTCAGGAGTTTGAATTTATTCTTGGTAACGTTTCTCTGGTGGACTATTTCAACAATTTAAAGTTTAAAAATCAAAATGATGTTCAACGGCTATTTAAACGTTTTGATTTAACCGAAGAGATTTTGTTGAATCTTCCCGATCTCATGAATGGCAAAGATGGAGAGGAAATCAAACTTGAAGCGTGGCAGGCTATTTTATTTTTACAGCTTCATTTACCCGACCAAGAGAATTTGAAAACCAAAATGATTGAACTTGTAAGTAATTATTTACGGAGTGTGGATAAAACCGTTGTTCGATTTGCTGGTACCGGTCTTTTAAGTTTAACTACAAATATAAAATCTCTTCTCAGTACCACCGTCGAAATAATGCAAAAGATCGAGGAGTATAACAGTGCGGTTAATGAATCTGACCGTGTGTCTTTAGCCGCTGCTTTGGAAACAGTAGGTGACCCAACCGATGAAGACACCTGGTTGCGTCATATAGTAAATGGTTCTCATCTGCTTAAAATCTCTGAAGACCATTTGCAAAAACAGAATTCCAGCACTTTTTTGGTTCATGCTCCTGCTGATAATGTGGAAAGCGTCAAGGAAATGGAAATCGGTCTCCTGCCGGTACATTCGTCATCCTTAGTGCCTGATCTAAATTGTGATTGTTACGAAGTCATCTGGAACGACCCGACTAAAAAAGCTGAAACAAATATCCAAACCATTGCGCAATTTGAAATTCGAAACAAATTACTGCAGCATCAAAATTATTCAACCTATCACTGCTTTGATTCGCAGTTAGGCCGACCGGTAATTTTGAAACTTATGTCTCCGCAAGCCTCAGTGGCTTATTTACAGAATGAAGAAAAGAAGCAAATTCTTTACGAAAGTTTACGAAATTTGGGTCGTATGAGTCATCCTCATATAGCAACACTCTATGACATTGGGGAGCAGGACCGAATGTTTTATCTGGTCAGGGAATATGTTGAGGGAGAGCCCATCAATAAAATAAATTTTTCTTCCGAAATCGAGCTTTTGTTTTGTATTCAAAAAATTGTCAGGGCTTTGTTGTATGCCTACAAACAGGGGGTTCTGCATTTAAATTTGAAGCCTGAAAATATCTGGGTGAGTGATGGGCAGCAGTTGAAAATAACCGACTTTAACTGTGAGGGATTCCGGGATGATCTCGTCGGCAAGGAATTTCTGTTCCCAAATCAGTGGCGCTATTTAGCTCCCGAGATTTTAATGGGACAGGCTGCAGATGTACGGAGCGATATTTACTCCTTTGGTATTATTCTGTACGAGATTCTGGCCGGACATCATCCTTATGACACCGGGGGGAGCATTAACCGTCCTAAAGATGTGTTCAATGTCCATATCACACCACTGGAAAGGCTGAAGGATCCACCCCCTCCCTTCTGGAATCAACTGGTCATGAAATCCTTAAAAAACGATCCAGAAGCACGATTTCAAAATTTCAGTGAAATCGAAGTGGAGTTAAGAAAATATCAAATTGAATTGATGCATACTACGGCGACTGTTAATTCTTGAATTGGACGAAAAAAGAGGTGATAGAAATAAAAAAAGGAATTTGATGGAATTTATTTATTACAAGTCCAGCAAAGGTTTGCCCGCCTGAACTTTTCTTTGCAATCGTTTCCTGCGGTACAAAAGATCGTCTTTATATTTTTGCCAGAAATTAACCATTCTTAATTCTTCCAGAATTTGCAACTCTTTCAAAGCCAAGTCTACGAAATGTTTGGCTCGAAAAGCGTCTTTGCATTTGTGCTCATAATATTTTGCCAGTTCAATATAAGGCAACGGGTGAAAATGCTCTTGAGCAATAAAAGTCTCACAGATTTCTTTCACCTTATCCCATTTTTGCATCCGCTTATAATTAAATAACATGCGAATTAACACTTCTTTTCTCTGGATATGGTTCGTACCGGATTGATTTTGCAAATACTCTTCATATAAAAGGTTGGACCGGTGCGGTTCATTCATGGCTTCGTAAACTTTACCAATAGAAATGATATCCACGGAATGATTCTGTGGCGATGGATTTTTAAATACTTCACAGGCTTTGGTAGTCAGGGCAACCAGGGTTAAAATGTCCTGTTCGTTATGATAGAACACCCCTTTCATCGAACGTGGATCGCCGGAACGCAAATAATCAAAATAGATTTGTGGAATTAAATAGCCTGGGACATCGCCGGAGCGCGCTACGTTTAAAATCCGGCTTTCCACGGTGCTCAGGGAGCAATCTTCCAGAACATTTTTCCAGAGTCGGCGCACCGTAAATAAAAGGTCCAGATGAGGCAGACGTTCAAAAGGTCGATCCAGCCCATGGTAAACAGTTCGAGAAATCAACAGAGGAAAATCGAAACATTTGCCATTATAGCTAATAACTATCTGGCGTTGTCTAAATTTCTGATTTAAATGGTGTAATAGGGCTCGTTCTTCCGAGGGAGTGTTCATGAAAAATTGTTCAACTATAAAGCTTTCTTCAGTGAAATAACCAATTCCCACTAAAAATGCACAAATACCCATCCCCCCGGACAAACCCGTGGTTTCGGTATCAATAAATATGGCCCGGCGCGGATCGACTTTTTCAAAGGCTGTTTCTTTGCCAGCAAGCGAAAGTAAACGAGGAGATTGATTCAAATAAGAAGACAGTGGATAAGAACCATGACGATAATCGTGCGGGTAAACGGTCCTTTTTACAAAACAGGCACCATGAGGGGACTCTAAAATTTCTCCACACAATTCTTGCTCAATAGAAGAATGGTCATTTCTCCTTACAGGGGTTGAAGTTGCCTTCTGAGAAGAAAAAACGCTTCGGTCGATTTGGCGAAGTTTTTCTTTTAGATCCAAACCTTGTTCCAGTATTCCTGTTTAAATGGTTTTCAACTACACACCCATTTGAAAGAAAAATTAACCATTACGGCTTGATTAGATGCTGAACCAGATCAATAGGAATTGGAAAAACAATAGTCGAATTATTCTCAGAAGCCACTTCAGTCAAGGTTTGTAAATATCTTAACTGCAGTGCCTGTGGAAATTCACTTATTTTAGCGGCAGCGTCTTTAAGTTTTTCTGCTGCCTGAAATTCTCCTTCTGCGTGAATAATTTTAGCCCTTCGTTCCCGTTCCGATTCGGCCTGTCTGGCAATAGCTCTCTGCATTTCCTGAGGGAGGTCTACATGTTTAATTTCAACTAAAGAAACTTTAATTCCCCATGGATCACTATGGCTATCAATGATCTCCTGCAGATGGGAATTAATTTTCTCACGTTCGGCAAGCATTTCATCCAGCTCATGGCCCCCCAGCACACTCCGCAGGGTTGTCTGGGCAAGCTGGGATGTGGCATAGTAATAATCTTCCACCTCTACAATGGCTTTGGCTGGATCCATAACGCGAAAATAAAGCACCGCATTAACCTTCACAGAAACATTATCTTTGGTAATGACGTCCTGTGGGGGAATATCCATGGCAACGGTTCTCAAACTTACCTTTACCATGCGATCAACAAAAGGAATAAGCAGGATCAGTCCGGGACCCTTCGCCCCCACCAGGCGCCCCAATCGAAAAATCACTCCACGTTCATATTCACGCAAAATTCGAATGGCACTGGCTAACAGCAACAATAGAAATAATAGAATTGGGAAATATTGCATTGCCCTACCTCCTTTATTTACATTACATAATTCAAGTTTCTTTTGAGGCTTTTTCCACTTTCAGTCTTAAGCCTTCAACATTGACCACCCGCACCTTTTCACCCTTTTTAATGGAATTTTCACTAAAAGCCCCCCAGATTTCACCGTGCACATTGACTTTACCTTCCGGGGCTATTTTTGTCTGGGCCACACCAATCTCCCCGATGATGCCTTCGGGACCGGTGGTCACCTTCTTACGGTGTGTTTTAGCGGCCATACCAATGGCGAAAATGAAAAATAAAGCCGTTAAAATGACAAAAGTAACAATCAAACTCAAAGAAATAGATAAGGCCGGTGCAAAAGTTTTAGGTGGCTGTTCGATTAACATCAGTGATCCTAAAAGCATAGAAATAATGCCCCCAATCGTTAAAAGTCCGTAACTGGTAATTTTAATTTCGAGAATAAACAGGATAATAGCCAGTAATATGAGCAACAGGCCTGCGTAATTCACGGGCAAAGTCTGTAATGCAAAAAAAGCCAAAATAAGAAAAATGGCCCCTACCACGCCAGGAAAAATGGATCCGGGATTGGCCAATTCAAAAATAAGCCCGTAAATACCCAGCAAAAGCAAAATATATGCTACATTGGGATTGGATATTTTGTCCAGAATACGATACCGCCAGTTCATCTCGCGATAAACTACGCGTGCATTTTTTGTGTTCAGCTTATATTTTCCTGTAGCCACTTCCACTTCCATGCCGTGAATTTGCTTCAATAGAGAATCCACAGAGGGGGAAATAAAATTGATCACGTTTAATTGCAGAGCTTCTTTTTCTGTGATCGAGACCGCTTCACGCACAGCCTTTTCGGCCCATTTTGCATTGCGACCCCGTTTCTCGGCCAGAGCTTTAACCTGTGCCACGGCATCATTCATAATTTTGTGCATTAAAACAGAAGAAGAATCCTGCTGTCCCCCGGCGCCAATCGATACGGGGGAGGCAGCACCAATGTTGGTACTGGGGGCCATGGCTGCGATGTGTGCAGCATAGGTAACAAACACTCCCGCTGAAGCCGCCCGTGCCCCCTGTGGATAGACATAAACTACAATGGGAATTTTTGAAGCCAGAAAGGCTTTGGTTATCTGGCGCGTAGATTCTAACAACCCTCCCGGAGTATCCAGTTCAATAATAAGACAATGCACCCCCTCTTGTTCGGCCCTCTCAATAGACCTGGTAATGAATTCAGCCGAAACCGGATTAATGATGCCATCTACTTTTATAACATGAACCAGATTTTGAACACTGGTATCTTCTTTTTCAATTGCAATGAGATTTTGAACTACAACGAAGCCCAGAAGGCCTGACAATAAAAGAATTTTGTTTAACCATTTCATAATTATTTTTTACCTAAAAAATAAAAAATTAAAGACAACAAAATACTGATCAAAATTGAAGTAGTTAATGGAAAATAAAAAGTAAAATTCTTTCTCTGGATTATAATATCTCCAGGCAACTTACCTAAAAATGGAATTTGTTTAATAAAAATAAAAAACAAGCCCAGCAGGAGGAGAAACAAACCGAGCACAATCAAAATTTTCCCCAGGGGGTCTAAATCCAGCATAGGCTTTTTCCCTCCCATCAAGGTTTGGTTTGAATTACATTATATTTTTTACAAATTTCCACCACCTTTTCAATCGGGATGGCTTCACCCACATGCCCATCTCGACCATGAATGGTGGTGGCTTTAAATAACGAATTGTAAACAGCTTCCTGAGTAGCCTCCACCGTGGCTAAAAATAGCGGGGACATTTTTTCATTGGAAAGTTCGTATACGGTGCGTGGTTCTGAACTCTCCTCTTGGATAAGATTTTTTTCATAGGTAGAAAAAGCGATGATATAATCGCCGCTGCCGTTCGAGGAGAAAAAGCCAGTTTTTGCCAGACCCAGATAAGCCCGTTTTGCCAGGCGCTTTAGATTTCGTGCAAGTAAAGGGGCATCGGTGGCTATCACCACCATGCAAGAACCTTTCTCCTGTCCCGGTTTTATTTTATCCGCCAGATAATAGCGCCCCAATTCTCTCCCCACCGGGGCGCCATTTATCTCCAGAATCCCGCCAAAATTAGTTTGTACAAGTACCCCCACGGTATAACCACCCAGTTCATCTGGCAAGACACGTGAAGCCGTACCAATCCCACCTTTGAAACCGAAGCACATGGTACCCGTACCAGCCCCAACACTCCCCTCCTCCACCGGTCCTGATTTAGCATTTTTAATAGCCTGGAATACATGTTCTTTATTAACATGACGACCTCGAATATCATTGAGCCAGCCATCGTTGGTCTCGCCTACCACTGGATTAATAGATCGAACTTTTTCGTTGCCTTTCAGTTGTAGCATGTATTCAATCAAAGCATCCGCCACTTTGGGTACATTGAGGGTGTTGGTGAGAGCAATGGGTGTCTCAATATTTCCCAGTTCATTTACCTGAGAAATGCCCATCAATTTTCCGAATCCATTTCCTACGTAGATGGCAGCAGGGACTTTTTTCTTAAATAAATTTCCTCCATGTGGCAAAATCACCGTTACACCTGTCCGAATGTTACTTCCTTCAATCAGGGTTGTGTGTCCGACTTTAACGCCGGCGACGTCGGTGATGGCATTCCACTTGCCCGGAGAAAGTATGCCAACCACAATCCCTACATCCCTTGCACGTGGTCGTTTATTATTTTGAGCGAACAAAGTACTCCAGAGTAAAATTAACAGGAAGAAGAATTTAAAAATATTTATACAAATTTTCATCGATCCGGTATGTATTTTAGTTATTTAAACTTAATAAAATACAAGATGAAAATCAACTTTTTTGTAAAACCTCAGTAATAACCCTTGAAATCAAATAAAAAGGCTGCGGTGAAAAGTAAGCTCACCGCAACCTTCGCACGCCAAGAAGCGTTATGGAGGGGAAATGCAGGATTTAGTTCACTACTGTGATAATAGTATGATTGAGTTTACGGAATATTGGAAGATGGAAGAATGGAAGATTAGACAAACTCTCATTACTCCATTTCTCCAATTCTTCAGTAATCCTTTGTGAAATAAAACAGTTATTCATCAAACTCCATTTTAATTTTGAAAGTTTATGAAAGATACATTAAAATTTTCAATGAGTCGAATCCAATTCAAAACGAAATCCTCCGGTAATTCCATAATATTGATGATTCCCATGATTAAAGTAATTGTGTAGTCGGCTTTTTAGTGAAAAGCCAGCATAAGGACTGGTTGGTATAAATACTCCTGTACCGGCAAAAAAACCAAGGCTGGTGGAAGAAATGGTGGATTTAAAATCATCCAATGAGGTGGTTTGAATCTTGAGCCGATATATACCACCTCCTCCTTCAATGAAAAAGTGATTGCCAAAAAATCTTTGCAAAACCACCAGCCCCTCCAGTACGGAGGTAGAGACTTTTGAAAAGTCAGAGAACTCCCCCTGAGTCAAAAGTGAATTATTTAAAAGAGTTTTATTAATTTCCACACCGATTCGATTGTACCGTCCCATGGGAACCATATAATTAAAACCAAACCTGAAACTTGGCGAAAAAACATTTGACAAATTGCCCGTTGGTACAATGGATCCGATGTCAAATCCAATAATTGGATTTTTTCTACCTCTCATAAAATAATCTTTAGTTGAAACCAGGGGAGGATCCTGTTTCCTGGTTGATTCAGGTAAGGAATTTTTAGGAGAATTAACATGATTAGTCACTTCACTATGTTGAGACCTACTGCCCTGAATCACTACGGGATCAGTAATAATGGTGCTGTTTTCAGGGTAAAGTCTATCACCTTTATATAAAATAGGCTGATCGCTGACACTGATTTGAATTACAGCGGCACGATTTGCAGTGGTTCTTATAACCTTAACTTTGCCAATAAATATTAAACCCTGAGGGGTGGAACGTTTAACCACCAGTATCTGGCCTTTACGTATTCCCTGATTAACCCCCCTGTCAATTATTCCATATTTTCCTCGGACTTTAAGTACATTAATATAATCTTGTTGCTGAGAAAAAGTAATGAAA
>CAZMEG010000004.1:0-23333 GCA_964565205.1 uncultured Cytophagia bacterium | reverse complement strand
CCTTTTATATTAGGTTTTGAAAAAGGTAACTCAGGAGATAATAAGAAAGCTAATTGTAAAAAGATGTGTGAGATTATGGATAATACCAGAATGTGCAAAAGTGCGTGTGAGATGTTATCAAAGAAATAAGAAAATATTAATCCAAGTATCAGCAAAAAAGGTAAGACAAAATAAAGCATCAAGAAACTTTTTTGGGCACGTACCAGTCGACTGACATCTACCGGCGTAGTGAAAAAGACCCAGGCCGCCTGATAATGATCACTCCGTGTTACATAAGTACGCAGTAAAATGGGAAAAAGTAATATGGCAAAATATAAAAAGGAGGACCGCCCTGGATACAACTGTGTTGAGACAAAGGGATCGGCGAGAGGTCCCTCTTCTATGCCCAGCATAAGGTAAAAAATCGCAAGGGGTAAGATGCTGAGTACCGCCAGTTTAAATTTATTGTCGAAACGAAATTGATTCCAGATCAATTTAGAAATGGCCCGTTCCTCGTAACCATGCATAAAATCCCAGAGACCAGGGCCCGTAGATTTTGGTGCAGGCTTTTTTTCAGCGGGCAAACTTGCCAGGTAAGAAAGCTTTTCCGAATATTCCATAGAAATGCGTGAGAGACCAATATACCCCAGAACCAGGGCACTTACCAGCGAAATTCCAGCTAATATTATATCCGTAAAGCTTCCCTGGCCCAGGACAATTTTTAAATATCGACTGTACCAGGTGGAAGGAATAAAAAACAAAATGGGCGAATCGGACAATTTATAAGCCACCAGGTCCGATTTGGTTAGCAGACGGGGTAAGAAGAAGTAACCTCCATAAATCATAAATGAAAAAAATAGTTGAAAATAGGCCAGAATATTCTGTAATCGTTTGAGTCTTACTTTCTTTAAAATAAGGGTGTACAGAATGATGATAAATGAACTCACCATAAAATTGGCAAGATAGACACTGAGAAGCGCTACCAGTCCCAACCATGGCTTAAAGCCCAGAATAAACATATAGGCGATGGCGGCCGGCAACCCCATGATTGTGCAGAAAATGAAAAGGTAAAAGAGTAGATTGCTCACCCGCACAGCAAAGTAGGTTCGGGAATTAATCGGCATGTATCCCAATACGGCATGGTCATCAGGCGATATCACTATGGAGTGATATTCAATGAGGATCAATCCAGAGACCATAATCATGGTGTAACTGACCAGCAGGGTACCGGTAAAAAAAACATCCGAGTTGGCAATTACAACTAAAGCGAAAAAAATCCCGGTAAGCAAATAAAATAGAATTAAAATGAAAAAGGTATCCTGTCCCTTCTTTCCCGGTCGAAGGGTGGAAGACATGGAAGATTCACGAAAATCTCGTTTAATAGCGATTCGGGTTAAGGTTAGCCATTGCTGGTAGTCAATGCCCAAATGGTCAAAAAAATGGCGCAGGTTCATACTCGTTCTAAAGCCTGTAAAAATTCGGTAGTGAATTGTTTGGCGTCTCTTACCCCGGTCAAGGAACAAAAAGCATCTTCGAGGGTAGCCTCATGGGTTTGTTCTATGATTTCCTTCGCTGTTCCTTCTACGATCAGCTCTCCCTGATGTATGATGGCAATACGGGTACAAATTCTTTCCACTACTTCCAGAACATGGGAGCAAAACATAATGGTTTTACCCTGCTGAGCAAATCTTTTCAACAGTTCTTTAACGATACGTGCCGAGTTGGCATCAAGGCCGGTTAGGGGCTCATCTAAAAATAGTACCTCAGGGTTATGGAGGCAGGCCGCAGCAATGAGAACCTTCTGCTTCATGCCACGGGAAAAGCCGCTCAACCTTTGATCCTTTTCTTTAAATAAATCAAACAATGATAAAAATTCTTCCATTCTGGCATGGGCCACCTGACGCTCCATGTGGTGCAAATCGGCCACCATTTCCAGATATTCCCAGGCCGTAAGCGCTTCAAATAAGGCACCGGACTCTGGCACGTAGCCAATTCTCTTTTTCACTTCGAGAGAATTCTGCCGAATATCGTAACCCGCTACCCGCGCAGTCCCAGAATCGGGAATCAGCATTCCGGTGAGCATTTTAACCGTGGTCGTTTTGCCTGCTCCATTGGGACCCAGGAAGCCTAAAATTTCACCTGATTGCACTTTAAGATTAAGATGTCGAACCGCCCATTTTTTAGCAAATCTTTTACTAAGATCCTGAATCTCAATCATTACTTTTCCTTTACTAAAATCACACCCCATTTCTTTTCAACGCTCAGTTTGAGGATACCATCTTTAACCACATATTTGTTGTCATTTAAGACATCTTTGACCCTGGTTTGATCGGGCCAGGAAGTTGCATATTTCAGAACCTGTCGTTTCTCGCTGTTATTTAATATGACAACTACTTCGTTCTGCTCAAATTTACGTGTATAGCCATAAAGTTTCTTTTGATCATCCACAAGACTTGTTTCAAAATTCCCCTTTTTTAAAGCTGGATTATGGTGACGGATATGGATTAGCTTTTTATAATGATTGAACAAATCCCAGTTAAATTTATTTTCATCGGAATCTTTAAGATCAGGGCGCACTGTCTGGTAGGTCTCATTTTCATATACAAATTCGGGCCAGAGCATGGGTTTGCGATCATCGGGATCATCGCCGCCCCACATCCCTGCTTCATCGCCATAATAAATCATAGGAGCCCCAGTATAGGTCATCTGAAATATAGCGATCAGTTTTTGAATGCGACGCTCTTCTTTGGTGGGTTTGCGTGGGTCATAATTGGGATTGTCACGTAACCCAGCCTGACGGTCATAATTTCGATCGGGGTTTTTAATCATGCTACCTACCCGATCGGTATCGTGGCTATCGATAAGATTCATTAAAATATGATTGGTAGCTTCCGGATAAAGTTCTCGCAATTTTTTTAACTGGCGATCAAATTCTGAAACGGAAATAGCTTTTTTACGATCGATAAAAAAGTGTACCATGAGTTTCGCCAGTGGATAATTCATCACGGCATCAAAGCGTTTCTTTTCTATCCATTCCGGAGCTTCCTTCCAGATTTCCCCCACCAGATAAGCTTCAGGGTTGATGGATTTTACAAAGCGATAATACTCTTCCCAGAATTTTGGATTTACTTCCTCGGGGACATCCAGGCGCCAGCCATCCACTCCATCAGATGGGTCGCCATCTTTGTTAGGATCCATCCAGCGCCTGGTAATATTAAAAATGTATTCCTTCACCGGCGGAACGAGACCATTTTCATCTTCTGCAAACACGGGTAAATCCTTAAACCCCCACCAGCTTTCGTAATCAAATTCACTGGTATCAGGTGTAGAAGGATCGTCCCACTGCCGGATTACGAACCAATTTTTGTATTTAGAATTTTGTTGATTTTTAATCACATCCTGAAAAGCCCAGAAAGTACGACCACAATGATTAAAAACCCCATCGATTATGACCTTAATACCTTTGTCATGGGCTTCTTTGATTAGATCAAGAAAGACTTCGTCCGCCTGTGTAAAAGTCCATTTGGTGGTGTCTTCACGTTCTGACTGAATGGCCACCCAGTCACCATCACGATCCAAACCAAAATTATTATCCACATGATGGTAGGTGGTGGCATCATATTTATGCAACGAGGGGGCTTCAAAAATTGGGTTAAAGTAGATGGCATCGATTCCCAGGTCCTTTAAATAATCTAATTTCTCGATGACCCCAATGAGGTCGCCACCGTAGCGCCGGTCAAATACCAGCGTGTAAAAGTCCACACCACGTGCCTTCTCCCAGATCTGTAACTTATACCAATCCGAAGCCCAGGGATGTACCTGCCAGTCGATATTATCACTGGCTAAATCGCCCAGTACCCGCTCTTTGATAGGGTCGTTGTTTGGGTTACCGTTTCTAAAGCGCTCAGGGAAAATCTGATACCAGACGGCTCCCTTGGCCCATTCTGGCACCTGCGCCGTTAACGGAATCGTTAAAATTAGAAGATAAGTCAGTATAGCTACTATGGTTAGAAAACTTTTCATACGTAACCCTCAGTTTTTATAATTTGCCAAAAAATATACAGAAATAATCAAATACCTGCAACTAAAAATAATGTTGTGAGGTTTCCCAGCGCATTGCCCTTGGCTAATTCATCCGGTCCCTTTGTGGCGACCCCGAAGGGGTTTAATGAAACACGAAGGGCATCGCCCTGGGAAAAATAAACACACTCAAGGGAAAGCCCTAAAAGGGCGTAATAAAAATACCAAACCTAAAATCTGAGATTAATTAAAACCGCAATTTTATTTTCGCCCCTTTGGGGCTTCGGATTGTGTGCAACGATTAGGTTTCCAGGGCGTTGCCCCTGGGCTAATTCCTCTGGCCCCGTTGGGGCCTATGTGTAAACCTAAATTCATGATTGGATCATTATCCACTCCTCTTAAGATTTTGGTAAAGCAGAAAGAGAACTGAGAACATTAAAACTAATGAATCCTGGCAAGTTGACGCTGTAAGTCCCTGGCACCCGGGAAATCGGGGTACACTTGATTTAATATTTTTAAAGTGAGGCGTGCTTCTTTATATTGACCATTAAGTGCATAAGCTCCACTTAAATTGTAAAGCAGTTGGGGGTCTTTGGGAGAAAGTTTTTTCGCCTTTTCCAGATAGGGGATGGATTCTTTCACTTGCCCATAATTTAAATAGATTTGTCCGATCCATTTGTAAGCATAAGCAGACTCTTCTAAATCTAATGAATGCAGCAATAATGGGAGAGCCTGTTTAAATTTATGCATTTTGATTAATAAATTGGAAGCTCGCAAGTACGGAGAGACATTAAATGGCGTAGCGCAGATTAAAGCGTTGTATTCCTGGTAGGCTTTTAAAAGTTTCCCCTGTTTTTCATAATATTCTGCCAGTTGCACATGAGCCCTTTCCAGGTTGTAATCTGCTTCCACCCAGATCTTAACCGCTAAAGATTCGGCCGGGGTGGTCGGTCGATATTCAATTAAAGCGCGATTGGGCAGATTTTTGGGTTTAAAAGGCCAGTTTCCTTTGAGTATGCGAATTCGTACTTCCGAGAAGGCTTTGTCCAGTTCGGTAAATCCCCAGGTTTGTTTGTAGTAAGTCATGGGTTGGATTCGTGTGCTATCCCATTTCGCAGCGATCAACCCATTTTTACGCATGGCGTCCAAAAAACCTTCGGCCATAAGAAAATAACCATCCAGATTTGGGTGCAGGTGGTCAAGCATTAAATTGTCACCGACAAGACCATGCGGGGAAGCCGCTTCGAAATAGTGTTTCATGGGCACCACCGGAACATGAAATTCTTCTCCCAGTCGATGAATAATCTGGTTAAATTCTTCGGTGGCTCGAAAACGCAGGGCATCCAGGTCTTTGGCACGGTAATAAGCTCTTTTGGCCTTCTCGTACTTTCCTTCCTGTTCCAATATTTTGGCCTGCTTATACACTTTTTTAGCCGGTGGTAAAGTATCGGTGCTTACCGAAATGAAAGGTTTCTGATCACGAACATTACAAACCAGTTCGCTTAAAATAACCGGGATTCCAGCCTTTTTGGCCTTGGTTAATATATCTCGTAAATTACCTTCAAATTGGTGTTTTCCGAGTTGATAGATAGGGCTACCAAGAGGGATGGTCTGTTTTGCAACCATGCGCTCCATTAAGGTGGCCGAGGGATTGCTTACCGTACCACCGAAAAATAGTTTGTCCAGGCCCTTTTTTAACCAGCCAATTATATTCCTTATTAAAAGGAAGGTCTTAAAGCGTTGCAATTTTAAATATATTTTCACGAACCAGCGAAATTTACCCAGGGATTCATAAGAACCCGCTCCGAGGGCACCGTAAAACTCATTATGTCCGGCATAAATTAACAGAGCATCGGGCTTCTTTTGCAAAATTTCGTCCATGAAATCCAGTAAAGTATATGAATTGACCGCTGACATAGCGGTATTAATGACTTCTATGGTTTTCTGTGGGAAAATATCTGACAGAATTTTATAAAGGATTCTGGAAAACATGACATTATTGCCATACGGATATCCGGCAGTAGTTGACCCCCCAAGTACAAAAATCCGGTAACCGTTTTGCGGCTTTTTTTTGAGAAAAATATCGTTAGGTGGATCCGGCACCGTGGATTGCATAAAAAAATAACGATGCCCTACATTGGGATTACACATGTAATATTTTGAATACTCTCCTGGAGCAGAGATAAATAAATCCAGGTTACCGCCGTAATGGAAGATACGCAGGCCGATTTCTAAAAACAAAAAAAATAAAATTGGAATTAAAAAGGTTAATAAATAAAAGTAAAATTTTCGGCGAGCAGGGAAAGTGTCTTTTTTTTGTTTAGATTTCATGAATTTCTTCTGGTGTTTCCCGAAAATAAGGAATTTATATTAACCTAATAAATCAAGAAATTGATCATAAGATATATTTAAAAGCTGGGTCGCTTTAAAGTTAATAATGTTTATTAAGATTATCAATTATAATGTAATCATAATGGTAATAATAAAAAGGGCACAAAGCCTAATAGGTTTGTGCCCTTTCCACTTCATAAAAATTATTTCACCAGTGCCATTTTGCGAATCTGGGTAAAATCTCCGGCCTTCATACGCACGAAATAGACCCCTGAAGAAACCAGTCTGCCGTGATCATCCTGGCCATCCCAGACAATAGAATACTTACCAGCCGACAGCTTTTTATCAATCAATGTTCTCACCAGTTGACCTTTGAGATTATAAATGGCGAGCTTTACTTCTGCCGGTTTACTCAATTGATAACGTATGGTGGTTTGCGGATTAAACGGATTGGGGAAGTTCTGCTCCAGTTCAAAATCCTTAGGAATTCCAGCTAAGCGTTCTTCCACGGCTGTAGGTGTAAACAGGTCAGGAGGTTCTTCCACATCCAGATTGTTAGGTTTCCAATCCAGTACCGGGAATTCAAAGCTGGAAGGCCAGGTGATAGTCATATCATCATTTACCCGTTCAGGATGAATGAACTGGTAATAGCGCCGGCCACGTTCAAGCCCACCTCCGTTAGTGATTTCATTGCCATTATGTATATAAACCACAATAAAGCTGGTTTGGTACACCGTGGGCAATTGTAAATCGACAGTAGTGGAGTAGATTCCATCGCCATCCGGGTCGGTTAATTCAAGTCTACTATTATTACCACCTTTAGGCAGACCCTGGGTCATGGCAAAAACCGAACCATCGAATTGGATGAACACCTGATCGGTTCCCGGTTGGAATATATTATCCACATTGGGATTTATACTGGGATCCGTAGCTGGTTGCATATTGATATTCCAGGTCACTGAAATAGGTGTGTTAATTACCCCCTGAGATGGAATACTGTCAAAGAATTGTAGATCCTGGTTAAAGTCTCCCGGGGGTGACTGCTGGGGTAGATTTTGAAATTCAAAAACTCGATTTCCTCCACCGGTTAATGCCGGTTCTTCCCAGCCATCTCCTATGCCCGTGGCTTCAATTTGTGGTATAAAATTCGGACTGTTTGGATCGACACGGGAAGAATCCCAGCGAATGAAGTATTTGTAATTAATCACATCACCCGGTCGCATGGTGAAAGGTTCCTGGGCCACCCAGGCCTGTAAAGCCGGCACAAAGGTCATTTCGATATCATCCTGTCCAACTGTCCAGCCATTAGGGCCGATGACAATCACTCGATCGCCAACCCCTCGATCGAATAAGCCCACCTCTTCCAGAGCTCGCATATCCACACGGAAAATCACCGTACTCTGAACGGGTTGAACACCAGTTGGTGCTGCATTGTTAAAATATACCCAGTGTAAGGTTGTATCAGAATCCGAAACCAGAGTCTGTGTGTAAGTAAAAATGCGATTGCCATCAGGGTCGTCAGGATTTACACTACCTTCCCAGTCGATACCACCTTTGTTTTCAATGAAGAATTTATACTTTTGTTTACTACCAACCGATACATCTGCTTTGGGGATGTAAGCTACACCAGACCAGAATGAGCCATCATTGACGCTCTCCATCTCACGTGATAGCACCACATTAGTGGTTCCCCAATCCAGCACCCCTCCAGAAGTTTCCGGGGCACCACGCACTCCCACCGGGCCGTTTACCGAAGGATCAAATAATCCTGCTTCCGTTACTCCACCCATATTCACACGAAAATAGACCGCGATTGTATCAGGTTTCGATTCAAAAGGACGCCAGAATTGTTCTTGAATTTGAGACGTTCCATTGTAATACTGTAATTGAACGGTAGTATCAGTAGCACCAGAAATAAAAGCTCGATTACCTCCACTTAAACCATTCGTTGGCATAACATCCTGTTCCCATCCACTACCAGAACCACCGGTGGCTGGATGAAAAGTCCCGTTATCGGCGGAAAAACCAGTCCAAAATTTATAGCGTAAAGTATCATCAGCATTCATTTGAAAAGTTATTGTCCAGTAATCTCCTCCAATATTTTGCATAACAAGTTCGGAAGACGAATCCCAGGTGATATTTTTACCATCTGGTAGAATAGGACCTGTCTGTCCATTAACAGCGCCCCGAATCTGAACAAATCCATCCTCACCTAACGTATCCGGTACAGTAGAAGTATTTACAGTAAAAGTTACATTAATGGTTTGAGCCATTAAAGAACCTGTGACCAGGAAAATCACTAAGATAAAGCAGGGGAAATAGATGATCTTTTTGAACATAACGCCCTCCTTAAGTGGTGTTTAGTTCATAATTTTTAACCAATTATTTATTTAATGAAGTTGCTTTCACCTCCTTTCTAAATTTTTTAATTTCTCCATTGACCCCATCCATTAAAACCATCACAAGTTAAAATTTCAATTCAATGGAAAACCGATTTACGGCATCAAGATGACGAAAATCTTGATAGGCATATCCGGCAGAAATGGAAAGTTTACTTTCGAGAGCGAAATTTATTCCAGCACCCAGAGTTAATCCTTTTTCTCGATCATCCAGAAACAGTTCGTCAAATCCACCGCGCAAAACCAGCAATTCATTGAAGAGCGCATATTCGCCGCCGATACTTACACTTTGAGCATTATCATTGGGGTTTATCCCCTCCACCGAGAGGGTCAAACGATTGCCGGAAGTAACCAGGGCATCCCAGGCTATGCCAAAACGCATGATGAGAGGTGAGTCGAAATCATCGGTGCGTAATCTTCCCACAACGCTCTGATTGTTACCTTCTTGCTCCGGGGCAATATCTACACGAACATTGAGGTCTTCGCCATCGATGCGAAAATCGGTACCAAAATTAGCAATGCTCACTCCCAGCCGAATGCCTTTAAAAGGGGTGTCATAAAGCGTACCGATGTCAAAAACGAAACCCACCGCATTTGAATTGAAAATTGTTTCCTGAATTAATTTGAAATTAGCTCCAATAGAGAAGCGATCGGTTAAATTGCGTGCGTAAGCAAACCCTACTGCCACGCTGGAGGCGTCAAAGGTCTCCCCAGTCCCCATAGGCTGGTCGATGGTGGTTACCAGCATTTCCTGTGTAGTTAAGGCAGTAACATTCACTCCAACCGTACCGGCATTTCCCAAAGGCAGGGCAAATCCAAAATAATTGAAATCCAGCCCCGGCAACCAGTTTGCATGATCCACATAAAGGGAAATTTTATCTATTCTTGCCAGGCCCCCTGGATTCCAGAACATGGCAGAAGCGTCATCAGCGATAGCCACAAAAGCGCTGCCCATAGCTACCCCTCTTACCCCAACCGGAATGCGTAAAAATGTAGCGGCTGCTGTACCCACTTTTTTCACTTCCTGGCTCCAAATGGGACTCATAAAAAGATTGAAAAATAAAAAGATTAAAAATCCAAATCTAAAAGAAAATTTTCGCATAAGACACTCCAAAATAAAATAGTTTTATTTAATCACGGCGAAGGTTCCTGTTTTTTCACCTATGCCTGGTGCCTCGATATGGTAAATATATATTCCATACGATATTTCCAGATTATCCTTACTCAACATATCCCAGATAGCGGTTCCATTGTCCAGCTCGCTATCATGTTCGATGGTATCAATTAGCACACCATTTACATTAAAAATGCGAATGGTGCACTTTTTGGGTAGATTAATAAAATGCAACTCCCTGGGACCACGGCCGCTGCTGAATGGATTACGCGGTTCCCAGCGTGCCGCGGCCACATAAGGATTGGGTACCACACGAATATCATCCAGTTCTTTTTTCGCCAGTTCCGGATCCATCTGTGGCGCCTTCATTTGAAACTGGTAAACATCGCGAGAAAGGAAAGGTTTACGTAGAAAAATGTTCAGGGTATCCCCCGCCTGTGGATTGCGTCCATTTGCTTTGAGGTTTAAAATGATTTGCCAGGTGTAAACCAGTCGCCCCTGAGCATCCGGTTCTAAGAGATAGATGGTATCGGTTAAATTGGCATTGTTGGGATTGATGGTGAACCGGCCATCGTTTCCATCGATTTCAGCAAAAGCAAATTCCACAGGTTTATTTTCTGAAAGATTCACTACCTTAAAATTAACCGGTTTAGCCGGAAGCTTCAAAAAGCTTAAGGAAGTGTCTTTGGAAGTGGCAATCCCCACCTCACCGATGATTATCTGATAATCGTTAGGTCGTTGTTCGCCCACAATGGGTGGAAAAAGTACCGGGCTGAACTGGAATGGGTAAACATCGGGATCATTCCAGCCAGAAAGAACTTGATTCAAAGACACTCTTTCTTCGTTAACAAAAAATAATTGAAAGCCATCGATGATGGGAACTTCATCTCCTTTGTTAAATCGAGTACTTTCTTTTAACTCCACGACGCCATCGGTGAGATCGGTGACTGTAAAATTCTTTGTGGTTAAAGTGTCGATGATGCGACCTTTTTTTACCGTATCCTGAAAGGTGATTTCATAAATGTGTCCATCCTCAATTTTTCTGGGGTCAATTATTTTAAAGCCAATTTCCCCGGTTGCACTGCCTTGCACGTGTTCAAATCTGGTAACGCCGGCCGGTAAGTAACCCGCTACAGGTTCCCGCGGACGAACCACCACTACGTTGCTGCCGGTTTTGATATTGCCCTGCGGGTCCACATCGACTTTAACGGGGGTTTCTGTTGGGGGGATATTCCCCTCGGCAAAACCAAAATCGTATGCGGTGACTGCGTAGAAGTAACGCTGACCATTAACCACATTGGTGTCGGTAAAAGTATGCACAAGACCGGTATCCCGGCCCAGATCAAATTTTACCCCATTGATATCCACTGGATGTAATCCGGTGATACCATCTTTCAAATCGAACTGAGCGATGGGCTTTAAAAGTGTGGGGGTACCACGGGCGTCGGTAATGACTTTGGCATCCTGAAAAGCGGCGTCGGTGGCGCGATAAATGCGGTACCCTTCGAAATCTCTGGCCGGGCCGCCAATGCGCTGAATGAAACGATCAATAGATTTTTCGGCAATATCATCCCAGTAGAGAGTAACTTTTCGATCCCCGGGGACGGCTGTAACGGTGACCTGCAGGGGAGCCTGGGCAAATTGATAATCCGATTCAAAGGCCACCCGGGCTTGATTTTGTTTGCGCTCGGCGCTTTCCAGGTCTGCCTGTTTATCGATCCCACCACCGGCCAGTGCAATGGAAACGGCCATACGCTGCCGTTGTCCAGGCTCTATGGGAAAGAATCCGGAAGAAACAAATGTGTCATATTCCCCGGTGGGACGCGGGAGGAAGAATTGGCCCGGAATCATGAATTTACGCCAGATAAAAGCATCGGAAACGGTGTTGAAATTAATCCCAAAGGCGGGGTCCTGAATGGCCGTGGTCAGGCCAATTAAATCGGTTTCGCTCACATCGGTTTTATCGATATTGGGTTCGCCCGGAAAGTCGGTGCCAGAACCGGAAGTGGGTTTGCCGTCGCCATCGCCAAAATCACCGGTACCGCCAACACCATCTAAACCGAGGTCGTCCTGTAGAATGTTCCAGTCCCCATCATTATCGAAACCATCATCACGGGATTCATCGATCATGGGAGCGATTGTAGCAAACGAAGCTTTGGTGGCTTTTCCAGGGACGATGAATCCCCGCTTCAGGGTGTCGCCCACATCAAAAGACAGATAATTTATGTAACGTACCGGCCTTACGGTACCCGTGATTTCGTCAAAGCGCTCCAGGTGCAGGGTGAGCCGTTCATCAATAAGGCCGTCCAGGTCATCATCGATTAAGTTGGCTACGGTATCTTCCGCTACTGTAATCCCTTCCGGGGGCAAATTAACCAGTTGTCCGAGAGTTTTTACCACACCGCCACCAGCCGGATATTCCACAATGCGTCGTTCAAAAGTTAGGGAATCAATGAGAACAATTTTATCGCCAGGTTTTATAAAACGTGGTTGAAAATCCGCCTCTGTGAATACGGGCACGCGTACATCGGGATCGCCCTGTATTTGTGCCAGCAGCTCCGGGTGAAAATCGGCATCCCCATCATTATCGATGCCATCCACTTCGTTACCCGGGGTCTCGATATACTTGATGGAGGCCACACCCACAGGATCGGTACCAAAAGCCTCATCGCCCACCCGATCGGCATCGGTCAGAAAAGCGGTGCTGGTTTGTAAATCCACAAATGGCTGATCATCAGCAGGATCGTTGCCCACAATATCTGCCAGCCAGATCAGGAATGAAGATTTGGGGATGCGTTTGGTGCCATCATTTAAGATGTCATGGATGAAAAACACCACATCGCTGATTAAAATTTGTGACCATGCCAGAGCACGTACATCCATCAGCAGTCCCAGACCACCCCGGGTGGGATCGGTTTCATCGGGAATGTAATTGAAACGGGTGTACAAATCATCGGAAGTGCGATAAAAGAGTTCCTGGTCAGCGTTAAACACATTTTTACCAAAAAATCCATTCCAGGAGCCAATCCAGCCGGGGTCCACAGGATCGTCTCGTTTGTCACGCCAGCCACCCTGTGCGGCCGTGGGCCAGGTGGAGGGGTCATCACTGCGGGCAATGGAATTGGCATCGGGATTTAAAAAGCCCGGCACCGGTTCCAGATTCCAGGACTCACCGGAAGGGCTCTGGCGAAAGGTAGGAAAATCGACAATTTGAATAATATTGCCATCTTCGTCCTTTACTTCACCAGCCAGCCAGATAGCCACCAGGGCAATGTAATTGCGCTTGGTATTCTTAGGCCATTCGTATGGAATCTCATCGGGAACCGCGGCCGTTCGACCACTTAAGCCAAAATTAAAAACGGTAGCGCGTACATTGTTGCCATCAATATTCGATTTTCGGCGCAGATTGGGATCGCCACGTTGATCGGATGGTACATGACGGGATACCTGGGTGAAACCCGCTTCCCAAAAATTCAACAGAAGGGTTAAAGCAACAAAGAAACTAAAGTATATTCGACACTTCATGTTTTTCCTGACGGTTTTGTTTTTCATCTACATTCCTTCTTTTTTAAAAATCAAACTAAAAGCTAACATTGGCACCCAGTTGAATCCTTCTTGGTTCGGAATAAAAATCCGGTCGTAAGAACCAGGTTGGGTCAGCGCTAATTGCCTGTAATTCATTCAAAGTAAAATCGGCTTTGCCACTATCTCCGTAAACAATGACGGGATTTTTTGCGTCAAATAGATTAAATACACGGAGAAATACTTTCACTTTAAAGGGATTGAGCTCGAAATCCTTAAACATACGTAAATCTACCGTAAAACGATTGGGGCGACGGCGGCTATTTTTCTCAAGTCCGGCAATGATGGTGCGGCCGGTTCGCCCAAAGGTTACCAGTTGGGGCGTGTACGGTTGCCCGGAATTAAAACGCTCGATTAAGCTGACCCCCCAGGTACGTCCTCCCACAAACTGACTGGCATTTACCGTATGCGTCTGATCCCAATCCAGCGGGGTAAGTTGCTTGGTTGGCTCGGCACCACCTCGCTGGGCAAAAAATTCTTCTTCGGGGGTGGAATTGGTACCTTCGGCAATCTGAAAAGTGTAATCCAGGTTGAAAGAAAAGTGGTTGGCAAAGCGTCGATCCAGCGATATGGTAATACCTCGCACATTGGCAAAGTCTCGATTGATTTTCCTCACATAAGTCACGCCCGCCAGCGCGGTCTGAATGGGCGCACTGGTGGAAATCCAATCACGAATATCCCGATAGAAAAGTGTAACGTCGGCACCGATATTTTCACCCAATTGCTGTTTAAGGCCGATCTCATACATAGTGGTACGCTGGGGTTTCAGGTCGGGGTTACCAAATCCACCCCCGGCTTTGCCTCCTTGAAAGGAACTAACCTTGTTGATCTTCAACTCATCTCCCCGGTACAGTTGTTCATAATCTGGAATCTGACGGAAGATGCCAAAGGAGAAATGGATCACTCCGCGGTCGGTGATGGGGTAAGCAATGCCCAGACGCGGGCTGAGCTGCGTCTTGATGCTGGCATTCCGGTACCAGTAAGCCATGCGGTCTTCCACCGTTAATTTATTATCCTCGGTCTTTTCATCCAGACTGATCACGCCATCGCCATTGGTATCACGATAAATATTGCGCTCTTTAATGGGATTGTAAATGTTAGGATCGGTCAAATCCACCGGAACCTTCCCCTTTGGATTGAAAAGATCAAAACGAAGCCCTACATTAATTACCAGGCTTTCATATTCGATTTTATCCTGAATGTAAGCGGCAAAAGTAAGCGGACGACGGTTGATGCGATCGTGGGTCAGATCCGTAGGGGGTTTGATTTCCGGCTTAAACGGCTGAATTTGCTGGCCAGATTCATCTTCCGCTGGAACAATGGTTATATCTTCTAAGAAAACCTCATCCACTTTAAATTCCACGCCGGTTTTAATTTGATGTCGACGGGTTACCTGGCTGGTAAGGTCAAATTTACCAATGAAGCTTTTCGTACTGCGATTGAAACGGTCCAGTTCTGTACCGGCTCGAATGAATTGATTGGCAGCGGTATTCAATGAATCTGGATGAACATAGCGTGGGTCCAGTGGATCATCGAAAAGCACCGAAGTGAGCTCATTAAATTTGTAAGCCCCGGTGAGTTCGTAAAAGGTTTTGGCCCCCAGGGCATGGGTAATATTGCCCATCACGGTGTAACCATTTTCTTCGTCACCCCGGGCTCCTTTGGGATTCAATTTGAAAGCATGCTTGTAATTGCCACGGTCTTCAGCACTCCCGAGAAAATCAAATTTTACTTTTAAAGGTCCCGAAATGCGCCATTCCAGACTGGCCTGACCGCTCCAGCGTTTTCTAAAATTCATCGAAACAGCACTGCTATCGCCCCGCACCGCAATAGTATCTCCATCAACAATTCGGGCACGCCCCTGAGGTAAATAAGCCAGCGGGCCGTACAACCAGCCACCATTGTGCCAGCGACGTCCAGTTACAAAAAAGGTCAGATGATTTTTAACAATGGGACCGCTGAAGGTGCCCTGAAAATTGTAATTTGCCGCTGGATCAATGTCGTCGATGTTCCAGAAAATTTCATCGTGTGCACTCACATAATCGCCGGTGTAAGCCTCAAAACTGCCGTGAAATTCATTGCTGCCGGTTTTGGTGACAATGTTGATAATGCCGCTCATGGCTTCACCGTATTCGGCATTGAATGTGCCGCTAATTACCTGCAATTCCTGAATAGACTCATTTTCGATTTGTATGGCCTGGGTGCGAGTAAAATCATCGGTGATGCGAATTCCATTGACCATATAAGCTATTTCTGTGGAGCGCCCGCCGCGGATGTGAATCCCTCCGCCGGCATCGCGGGTAATACCTGCCTGCAGATTCAATATATCTCCTAACTCCTGAACAGCGAGTCGATCGATTTCTTCGGCCTGAACCCGTGCCTCCGAAGAAGTTAAATCTCTGCGCACAATGGGTCGTTCGGCCACCACAACCACTTCTTCACCCACCTCTACGGCCTGTGGTTTGAGCTTGAAATTCACCGTGGTGGTCAAATCGGTTAACACCTGAACATTTTGTACCACCATGGTCTGGTAACCAATAAACTGTGCACGTAAATTGTAATTTCCAGGCGGTACGCGCAAAATCAAATATCTTCCCTCCGGATCACTGGCCGCACCCAGGGTGGTTCCCTCGATGATGATGTTAGCCCCTGGCAACGGCTCGCCTGTTTCAGCATCGATGACGGTCCCAACAATCTTACCAAATTTTTGGGCAAGTAGCGGTTGGGTTCCAGTTAAAAGAAGAAAGATTAACCAGAGGTTCCATACGTGTTTCATAAAAGCTCCTGCTTATTAATTCAGGCGAACATTTCTTAATTTATTTTCAAAAATTTTTACTTTGAGATTTTGACGAAATCCAGCTATTTTTTTCTTGCGGAAATCAGGCCAGTACATCCAGCGCAGTGTTTGTTCCACATCTTTACGTGCTTCATAGAAAGTTCTTTGCCGGGCAGGTTTTTTATCCACACATTTTAAAAAAACAAATGAAGAATCTATGCGCAGAGGACCGCGGAATTCGCCTATTTTCATGGAAAAAGCCAAATGGGCCCAGGAACCCAAATCCGCTGCGGTTAAATAACCCAGATCACCACCCCGGTAGGCTGTTTCCCGACGCGTCGAATATCGTCGTGCCATTTCTGAAAAATCTGCGCCCTGTTTGAGCCGTCTGGCAACCCGATCTGCTGTTTTTTTATCTTTTAAAACAATCTCTCGTAATCGAATTTCGGCCGGATAAGCAAACTTGTCGGCATGGGCTTTATAATAACTTCGCAGGGAATCTTCCGGCACCACCATTTCCGCTTTTAAAGTTTCTTCCATTCTCTGTAATAAATAATTTTCCCAAGCTTCTTGCACCCTGGCCCGGTATTGCGAGGTTCTTTGCAATTTTTCCTTTTTGGCCTGACGAAGCATGTATTCCCGCACCACCAGACCGGCTATAAAATCCTTTAAATGTTCTGTCGAAAGAATCCACTTCTTCTGACTTTCACCGGTAAACTGAGCCAGTTTTTGTAAATCCTTCAGAGTCATTTTCCCCAGATCCGATTGAACGATCACTACATTTTTTAATTCTGCTCCTCCTGAAAACACAGATTCTTCAACAAACTGTTTGTCTTTAGTCTGGTGTTTTCTAATGTGTGTGTAAAGTTGTCTTACGGCAGATTCATTAAATCGCACATGCAAAGAATTTCTCAGCGAATCCACAAACTTTTGAGTGGTTTGCAAAATTTTCCGTTTTCTCCAGTAGGCCGCTAACTTGTCTCGATGTCTGGCAAATTCGGTCTCGGTTACCAGTGGATTAGAAACACGATCTTCTACCAGGATAATACTATAGCCATCCGTAGTTTTCACAGGTCTGGAGATTTGTCCCACCGGCAACTTGTAAGCTGCCTCTTCAAAGGCTGGCTCCATTTCATCCACGGTAAAGTAACCGAGTAAGCCTCCTGAATCACGCAATCGAGGATCTTTAAAGATAGCTTTAGCCAGCTCTTCAAAAGTAGCGCCATGTTGTAAAGCTTCATATAAAGAGTCGGCCTGCTGACGGGTACGCGCATATAAATGTCGAGCCTTTAATCGTGTGTTCAAACGAATAAAGAGCTGTTTCAATTCAGCCTCTGTAACTCGGATCTTATCCTGAATATGCTTTTTGTGAAAAGCATTCAACAGTTCCTGGATTTGAATCCTTTGCCATTCTTTTTTGCCTTCTGCATCACGGTCAAATCCTCGCTTTATGGCCTGATCGATTAAGATTTCTTCTTCTACGTAGCTTCTTAAAATTTGTCGCCTTAATTGTCCGGTATCCGGAATATCATTTCCCAAACGACGTTTTACTTCCCGCAAACGCTGGACAAATTTAGATTGGTCGATAATCCGATCTCCTACCACCGCCAGTATTTTTTTATCAGAATCCGGATTTTTGCTACAGGAAAAAAGGGTAAATATTATGAATAAGAAAATTATGTTAACACGGGAACGATTCATATTAAATCAAAGATTTACAAGATCTGGTACAAAAACATACCCTGTTTTAGCAGGAATTTTTATTTTTAGTTTCTGGTCGTTTAACTGATAACCCTGGTTTGAGATCAACTCGTGCCAACTGTTTACAGGTGAAAACGAAGTCAGGGGGACACTCAACTCTCTGGTTTTTGTGGAATTGTTTAAAATCACCACCGCCGTTTGCGACTCATAGGTTCGACTAAAAGCAAAGATGTCCTTTTCATCATCAAGCAATAATGGATGGTAATCGCCCTGCTGGAAAGCCACATATTTTTTTCTAATCTGAATCAATTTTTGATAGTGATGAAATAAATCCCAATTGAAGACATTTTTATCTCTGGGTCGTGGTTGGTGAAATGGATGGGAAATTTCATCATCATATGTGAGGTCGGGCCAGAGCATGGGTTTACGACAGTCGGGGTCATCAGCTCCCCACATGCCGGCTTCATCTCCATAGTAGATCATGGGAGCTCCCAGGTAGGTCATCTGAAAGGTGGCTATGAGTTTCTGAATCTGAATTTCTTCATCGGTGGGTTTCCGCACATTGTAATCAGGGTCATCTTTTGGACTATCGGCATGGTCGTACTCACCATCCGGATTGACGATTTGACTGGCCAGGCGATCGGTGTCGTGACTATCCACTAAATTCATCAATACGAAATTAACTTCCGAGGGGTAATCATTCAGCAAGTCTGTTAATCTTCGATTAAATTCAGTTGCAGAGATTTTATTTTTGTGATCCACAAAATAGTGCATTACCTCTTTTGCCCAGCGATAATTCATCACGGCATCAAATATGTCTCCTTCCAACCAGGGTCGTGCATTGAACATTTTATTGTGAGCCCAGTCCTCCCACCAGACTTCACCAACCAGATAGGCCTCCGGGTTGATAGCTTTAACCCGCTTACGGAATTCCCGCCAGAAGGCAGGGGAAACCATATCAGCCACATCCAGTCGCCAGCCATCAATGCCATCCGAAGGATTGCCATCATGATTGGGGTCCATCCAGCGCTGTACTGCCTGGAAAATATAATCTCGAATGCCAGCAACCGGTCCATTTTCATCTTCGCGTATTTCCGGCAATTCGCGCACACCAAACCACCCCTGGTAATCGAATTCATTTTCAGGGGTAGCGGGGTCATCCCAGTGGTTGATAATAAACCAGTCAGCAAAGGGAGAATTCTGCTGACGTTTTATCACATCCCGAAACGCCCAGAAATTTAAACCCACATGATTAAACACTCCATCGATAATTACTTTAATGCCCCGCTTGTGACAGACTTCGATTAAATGCAAAAATAAGGAATCGGCACTGGTCCATCGCCAGGTTGTGGGGTCTGCGGGATCTTCTTCAACCAGAATTTGTCGATCATACTCCGGATTGGGCCCAAAATTGTCGTCAATATGATGGTAGGTGGCTCCGTCATATTTATGTAAAGAGGGAGATTCAAACAACGGATTGAAATAAATGGCATTGATGCCTAAATCCTGCAGATAATCCAGCCTGTCCAGCACACCCTGAAGGTCCCCACCGTAGCGCCTTCTCTGCACATGATAATAAAATCCTTTTTGTGGATTTTCCCACGGCTGTAGTGCATACCAATCCCCGGTCCAATTAGACACCTGGTAAGGGGAAACAATATCGTGCGGCCAGGCCCCAATAATATCTTCCAGTTGTGGATCGTTTAAACTATCTCCATTGCGAAACCTTTCCGGAAATATTTGATACCAGATAGCGCTTTTTGCCCATTGTGGTACCGAAATTTTCGTATCTACCTTTTCTTTTTGACAACCCAGAGTTAAAATGTAAATTAAAGTAGTTAGACTATGTATTTTTAAACGCATGGGTCAGGGCCTGTTTTGTTTTCCACCACAGCTTTCTCGAATAATGAGCCGGGTATTAAATTTGTGTTCAAAACGAGAATTGCACTGTGAGGAAATTTTTTCGATTAATCGTTCCACAGCCATTTCGCCCATCTCCAGAATGGGCTGTCGCATGGTAGTCAGACCAACGTATTGAGCCAGTTCAATGTCATCAAACCCCACCACAGCAATGTCCTGAGGCACCTGTAATCCGGCTTCTTTAATAGCATGAATGGCGCCCAGGGCCTGGATGTCACTGGAAACGAAAACCGCCCGGGGTCTTTCTTTACCCAAAGCCAGCAGTTGCTTCATGGCCGTATATCCAGCTTCTTTATTGAAGCCATCGGCTTCATCGATAAAATCACAGGCAACAAAATATTTTTCTTCAAACGGTAGATTGTTCTCTTCAAGAGCTTTTTTAAAGCCTTCAAATCGCAGCCGGGCTGGCAGACTTTTTAGCTGGCCATCAATCATGGCGATCTTTTTATAGCCCAGATTGATTAAGTGACGAGTGGCCACATAAGCCCCTTCCACATTATCCACGGTTATGGAATCCAGATCAGGATGGTAACTATCCACCAGGACGATGGGAAAATTTTGTTTCAGAATTTTATTCACATATTTGCGGGTTATTTCCAGTGAGACCAGAAGAATACCATCGACTTTTCTTTCCCGTAAAGTTTTTTGCAGAAAGGTTTCCTTCTTATGGGTCATATCGACACTGTAAAGAATCAAATCGTACTGGTGTTCGGTGATTTTGCGTTGTATGCCACGTAATAGCTCGACAAAAAAGTAGCCGGTAAAAAAAGGAATAATGCAACCGATGGTGTTGGTTTTACGTCTTGCCAGACTCTGTGCTGCACTGTGTGGTTGATAATTTAATTCTTTAATAGCCTGTAAAACTTTTTTTCGGGTTTCCTCTGAGATTTGCGGACTGTTATTGATGACACGGGAAACAGTTCCAATGCCAACACCGGCTTTTTTGGCGACATCATAAATTGTGGCAGGCATAAGATTTTCTTTTATTCATCCCTCATTAGAAGTGCAATTTCATGGAAGTGCTTCCATAAATTTTGGGTATTATATTAAAAAATTTCCGTTTTGTCAAGACTTTTTTGAAATAAATGTTAAAAATTTGTTTTTTGTTTGTTGTTAGTCGATTGGGGTATGTAGGTAAGAAATTTTTGAGAATCGTGCGCGGGTGAGGAACAGGTTTTTAATTTGACCTGAATTATTCACAAATCCAATAACTAGATGTTGTAACACAGCATGACATTAAATACTACTTTTACAAAATAATTTAAAAATAGAAAAACTCAACTAATAACGAACAACTAACTAAAAATCAACTTTATTCAGCCAGCGCCCGAACCTCCTGTGTGGTAACCCGCAGACGGTAAGACATTTCCCTGGCCATGCCGAGTAGCATTTTGGAAGCAATCAGAGGTTGTGTATTTACCAGATGATTGAAATCTTTCACGGTCATGTAAAGCAATTCCGTGTCGGTATCGGCCTTCACGGTGGCAGATCGGGGCTGATTTTCCAGAATAGCCATGTCGCCAAAAAATACGCCCTCGCTGAAAGTTGCCAGACGCCGTGAGCGACCATTCTCAGATATGTTAGCCAGCACACTTACCCCTCCGCTTAGTATGAAATAAATTTTATCTCCAGGATCGCCCTCCCTGAAAATAATGTCTCCTGCCTTTACGGTTTGCGGGTGAATGTACTGCCGGACGATATCCAGTTGCTCGTTATTTAAGTTCTTAAATACGCTGAGATGACGTAAGGCCAGGCGCTGTTTTTTAACCTCAGTTTCTTCCAGTTCTCGCTGGATCACCAGGTCTTCGGCCCATTCCAGAGCATGATCGATATCCTGAAAGATAAAATCCCTGCCCACCGCATCAAATAATCCCACATCCTGCATAAAATGAACCATGCGAACGCGATTTTCATCTTCCGGGATTTCCAGAGAACTGAGCAACAGATAATTGCCTTTTTCGCGAATGCGCTCGATCATCTGGCGCAAGAGTTGGGCACCGGTAAGGTCGATGGTGTTTACCCGTTTCATGTCAAGAATGATACAAAGAGCATCCAGATCTTCTTCAATTTCCGATTGTAATTTATCACAGGTGCCGAAAAATAATGACCCGCTCAATTCATAGACCTTGATTAAATCCCCCTTTTCTTCCAGAATCTGCATGGCCTCTTTACTTCTTACTTTTTTTGAATGAATAAATTTACCCGAATATTTCTTTCTAATGATAGTAGCGTTGATCTGTTCTTTAATGAATAGAAATGCGGTAATAATGAGACCTACCAGAACCGCCACGATTAAGTCAATCACCACTGTAATTATCGTAACCGCCACAATAACCAGCAGGTTTGCCAGGGCTGTTTTTTTCAAAGAAAGGTTGATGCTTTCATATTCAATCATGGTTACGGCTGTTACCATCAGGATGCCGGCTAAAGCGGCCATGGGAATCCATTTGACGATATCGCCTAAAAATAACACAATCAATAGTACCGTAGCGCAATTCACCACTCCGGCCAGAGCGGTACGCCCCCCGCTGTTCACATTGACCAGCGTAACCAGTGTAGAGCCTGCCACCGGTAAGCCGCCAAAAATTGCCGAAGATACGTTTCCCAATCCCTGCCCGAATAACTCGCGGGTGCTGTTATGTTTGGCTCTAGTGAACATATCGGTTACCACAGAAGTTAACAGCGTATCAATGGAAGCCAGCACACTCAGGGTTAAGGCAGGGACAATGAGTTTGCCTAAAGTTTGAAAAGGAATCTGTGAATTTAATTGGAGAAATTGGATTAGCTTTTCTGGTTTGGGAAAAGCTTTGGGAATGGGACCAATAATAAAAGCGTTGTTATCCAGATGCAGGAGGGCTGGGTTGACTATTTTGCCAAGGATGAAATATACGGTTACCCCACTTAAAAGCCCGATCAAAGAAGCCGGTACGGCTTTTATCAAACGACCCGCCAGTATCATGGCCACGATGGTTGTCCCACCAACCAGAATGGTTTCAAAACGAAATCCTCCAGAAAATAAAACATTGAAACTGGCATCTTTGGAAATACCAAAAAAGGGCTTGAGTTGAGAAATAAAGATGATAATGGCGATGCCATTCATGAAGCCAGCGATTACAGGGTAGGGGATATATTTAATGAGCTTACCACCTCCAATAGCACCCAGAATTATTTGTAGAACTCCGGCCATAAATATGGTCATGGCCACCAGCAAAAGAATGATGGTTACCTGATTCTCCCCCATAGCGGCAATTTCCGGGTCTTTTAACAGCGTGGCAATGATGGAAGTAACCATTACGGACATGGGAGCGGTGGGAACAGAAATCTGTCCGGGAGTGCCGCCCAAAATGCTGGCGATTAATCCGGCTACGATAACCCCATAAAGCCCGGTGAGTGCCCCCAGGGCAACATATTCTTCACCTAACGGTGCAAAAGCCACCACACCGAATGCAATAGCCAGCGGTAGAGAAATCACAGAAGTGGTAATCCCCCCTAAAATATCGCCCTTAAGATT
>CAZMEG010000003.1:3728-24733 GCA_964565205.1 uncultured Cytophagia bacterium | reverse complement strand
AAAAACCCCATTGTCGTTTCTGCTTCGCCACTCTCTGAGGAAATTGATAATTTTCGCCGAATGGAAGATGCCGGAGCCTCAGCTATTGTACATTATTCACTTTTCGAGGAACAAATTACCCACGAAACCCTTGAGCTGAACCATCATCTGAGCTACGGAACCGAAAGTTACGCCGAATCTTTAACTTACTTTCCTGAGCCAGATGATTTTGTCCTGGGACCGGAAGAATACCTGGAACACATTCAAAAAGCTAAAGAAGCCGTGGATATTCCCGTAATCGCAAGCCTCAATGGGCATACGCTGGGGGGCTGGGTTAAATATGCCCGGTATATGCAGGAAGCCGGTGCGGATGCTCTGGAATTGAATATCTATTTTCTGCCAACCGATCCGGACGTTACCGGTGAAGCGATTGAACAAAGATACCTTGAAATCGTTAAAGCTGTGAAATCGAACATTCATATACCTGTTGCCGTGAAATTGGCCCCATTTTTCAGTTCCATGGCCAATATGGCCAAACGGCTGGTGGAAGCTGGTGCTGACGGTCTGGTTCTGTTCAATCGTTTTTACCAGCCCGATATCGACCTGGAAAATTTAGAAGTGAAACCCAACGTGATTTTGAGTACGCCTACTGAAATGCGTTTACCACTGCGCTGGATCGCCATTCTTTATGGGAAAATCAAGGCCAGCCTCGCAGCTACCACCGGAATTCATACCTATGCCGATGTATTAAAGATGCTCATGGCCGGGGCAGACGTGACTATGATGTGTTCGGCTTTGTTGAAGCACGGTATTGAGCATATCGGCAAAGTACTTCGAGATATGGAATGGTGGATGCAGGAGTTTGAATATGAATCCGTGGAGCAGATGAAAGGCAGCATGAGTCACAAATCCACCGATAATCCAGAAGCTTTTGAGCGAGCCAATTACATGAAAGCTTTGCAACGCTATTCGCGGGAACATACCATAATTCCTTAGCACACACCTTATTTAAGTTTGTGACAGGGATTGTGAGAGGGAAATAATCATGCGCTGGAATATAAATAAGTGGCTTAAGCTCCACATTCGTGGGAAGTTAGCCATAGCCTTTACCGGTCTATCTATTTTACCGGTGCTGGTGGTGGGTTTGTGGGGTATTTCGTACAATGTTAAATCTTTACGCTACATTGCCATAAATAATTTGAATCATGACGTCCTTACTATTCGTGAAAAACTTCAGGCATTTATTCAAGGGCTTGAGGACAATTTGTTTTTTATAATGAATTCTTCTGCCTTTAAGCATTACCTCGCTTCTCCGAATAATCTCAACCAGTCCAATAGTAATGAAGATGAATTTTTAAATGAATTAATGCATTATGCTCGAAGTAAAGGGATTTTTTATCAGATTAAACTGATCAACAAACAGGGTGACGAAATCTTTGTCATCGAGAGACAGGGAAATGATTATACAATTATTCCTCAAAGTAGTTTAAATGTGCGAGGGAACAGTTTTTATCGCTATCTGGCCACCAGAATTAAACCCCATACCATGACTTTCATCCCGGTTGAATTAATCAGTCGGGATCAACAAATTTTGATTCCCGCCATTAGCTGCATTTATCCTGTTGACAGGGAGAATTTTCACGGCTTATTTATTTTGCAAATTTATGCCCAGGATTTTTTTAAAATTATCGAAGAGTACCGTGGCCATTTTTTTGACAGCAAACTCATGTTGGTTAATTCGGAGGGATTTTATCTTTACCACTCTAAAAAGAAAAAAGAATGGAACAAACTTCTGGCTTCAAAAGATTCTTTAAATTTAGGTACAGATTATGGCTTAAATTTCGCTCAAAAGACCTTAAATAGAGGGTCCATATCTATACACGAGATTGGCCAGGAGATTTTAGCTGCAACACCAATTTTTAATCCTCAAATTGGATTAAATAATTCTTATATATTAGTCAAAAGTGTGTCCAAGTCCGAGATATTTGCCCCGGTACACAATTTCACCAGAATGTTTGCTGCTTTAGTTGGTTTTTTCTTGCTGTTTTCTTTATTCTTATCTTATCTTGCTACTCAACAATTTACGGGTCCCATTGATAAATTAAAACGAGAAGCGCAGGTGATCACCCAGGGTAATTATCAAGCCCGTGTGGAAGTTCAGACTTATGATGAGATCGAAGAGTTGGCCCGACAGTTTAATATCATGGCTGAATCTTTAGAACAACGCGAAGCTGAAATTACTCGCCACCGGGAACATTTAGAACAACTGGTAAAAGAACGCACGAGAGCGCTGGAAAATGAAAAAGATAAACTTCGAGTAATTCTGGATAATGTTCCCAGTGGTTTCTTGCTGTTAGATTGTGATTTGAAAATTGTTGCTGCCAGTGCTGCTCTGCAACCTATAACTGGCAAAAGTATTACAGATATTTTGGGTCAGAGTTGTCATGAGGTAATTGGGAATGAGCATCTTTGTTCAGCCTGTCCAACAGAAAACACTTTCAGATCGGGAAGAACGAAGACCCAGGTGATTCATTTACAGAATGGTGAAGATGATCGCTACCTGGAGTTCACAGCCATTCCCTTAAAGAAAAATGGCCAGGTTGAACATGTTCTTGAAATTATTACAGACATCACCGAACGTAAACGTCTGCAGGACAGGCTTATCCATTCTGAAAAGTTAGCCGTTACCGGAGAAATGGCGGCTGTTATTGCTCATGAAATGCGCAATTCTCTCACTTCTGTGCGTATGATTTTACAACTTTTTGCTGAAAATAAAAAACTTGCAGACACCGATCGTGATTCTCTCGAGGTAGCCCTGGATTCCTTAAATCGCATGGAGAAAGTTGTGCATGACTTGCTGCAACTGGCCCGACCGGCTCCAATGCAAAAGGCGCCACAAAAAATTAATGAAGTTATTTATGATAGCCTTGAATTGGCCCGTCATCAAATTGAGCGTAAAGGCATTACTCTTGAAATAAATGTTGCAGATGAATTACCTGAAGTTGAGATCGATCGAGAACATATTAAAGAAGCCCTTATGAATCTGATTTTGAATGCCTCCCAGGCGATTGAAAACCAGGGAAAAATTCAAATCACCTGTAAAAAACGACGTTTGCCGTTTAATCTCCGTACTCTCGGTGAGGTTAGGGTTCTCGAAGATAATCATGAAGGCATTGGTGTTAAAGAAGTTTTTATTAAAAAAGGTACCCAGGTTGTTCAAATCGAGGTTAAAGATAACGGGTGTGGGATACCTAAAAAATATTTTAATAGAATTTTTGATCCTTTTTTTACAACTAAAATTAATGGAACAGGTTTAGGTCTTTCGTTTGTAAAAAGGGTGGTGAACGAACACGGGGGTGTCATCGTAGTGCAAAGCAAAGTGGGGGAGGGAAGTAGTTTTACCATCTATCTTCCTGTGAATAATCATGAATAAAACCAGACTCCTGATAGCCGACGACGATAAAAATATTCAGTTTGCTTTTCGCAAGACTTTTGAAAAAGACGGTTTTGAGGTAGAAGTTGCCTCAACGGGTACGGAGGCCTTCAAAAAGGTACGAAATACTTCGCCAGATTTGATTTTCCTGGATATCACCATGCCTGAAATGTCCGGATTAGAAGTCATGGAAGCCTTAAAAAATGAAGGCATCAAAATACCGGTGATTGTGATAACCGGGTATGGGACCATGCAGACCGCCATTCGAGCAATCCAATTAGGCGCTTATGAATACCTTACGAAACCTCTGGATGTGGATAAAGTTCGGGTTGTGGCTCAACGTGCTCTGGAAATGGTTCGCCTACGTCAGGAAATTGAACAGCTTAAATCCAAATTAGTGCGTCCCATTAATGAGTATGAATTAGTGGGCAATGATCCTAAAATGCAGGAAATTTATAAAATCATTGGAACGGTTACCACTACACCCAATACAACCAATGTTTTGATAGTAGGTGAGAGCGGCACGGGCAAGGAACTGGTTGCCCGTGCTATTCATTACAGTGGGTCTTTTGCATCCGAACCATTTGTAGCCATTAATTGTACGGTGCTACCAGAAAATCTACTGGAAAGCGAACTTTTTGGTCATGAAAAAGGCGCCTTCACCGGAGCCGACAAGCTAAAGCTCGGTAAATTTGAAGTAGCCAAACAGGGAACCATCTATCTGGACGAGATTGGAGATATGTCTCCCAAGCTGCAACAAAAGCTTCTGCGCGTTTTGCAGGAACGAGTCTTTGAACGCCTCGGTGGTAATGAGCCTATACCGGTGAAAGCCCGCTTTATCGCATCTACCAATAAAAACCTTGAACAGGAAATTGAGCGAGGAAATTTTCGTGAAGACCTTTATTTTAGACTCAATGTCATCAAAATTGAATTGCCCCCCTTGAAAGAACGACCGGGGGACATACCACTACTTGCTTATCATTTTCTTCACAAATACAACCAGCGCATGGGGAAAAATATTCAGGGCATCTCCCGTGAAGTTATGGAGCTTCTCACTCACTACAATTATCCTGGTAATGTACGTGAACTGGAAAATATTATAGAACATGCCGTGGCTCTGGAAAAGGGGGATATTCTTTTGCCTGAATCCTTACCCATGCAATTTCAAAGAAACTCCGTAAATCACACCATCGATGTACCCATTACCAGCCCTGTTTTGAGTCAGGCCCGTAAAGATGTTCTCGAAGCTTTTGAAAGAAAATTTATTATTGAAAGCTTACGTGCTAACAAAGGCAACGTAACGGCTGCTGCTCGCCAGGCTCACATCACACGTCAGAGTTTTCAACGCTTGATGAAAAAATATGGTATTGATTCCAGCGATTACCGCTGAGAATCATAGCACATTTTGAATTTAGCATATTTGGATTTGTTTCGAATTTCGAGTTTAGGATTTCGAATTTAATCAGCAATCCACCATATAAATTAAATTCGCTGAATTTGTGAAATGGAATATACTAGAAAGTGCCACATTTTAGGTGGCACCGTGTCACCTAACCCGTTGCAGTTTGTTGAAATCTAATTAAATTGCGACATCACATAAGACTAATAAATTTAATAAATTATGTTAAGATAATTAATAATCAAAAGAAGTGGCACAGACTTTGAAGGTTTAGGGTGGCAATAAAAAATCTTTTAATTAAACGATGGAGGGTTCGCCATGAAAAAAATAATCGTTTTGATGGGTGTTTTCGTGGTGGCAAGCTTGATGATGACACAGGACGCTTTGGCCATCCCTGCTTTTGCACGCAGGTACAAAACAAGTTGTGCTACCTGTCACATTGCCTATCCTAAGTTAAATGCTTTTGGACGAGCATTTATGTATAATGGTTACCAGTTCCCCGGAGGCGTAGAGAAAGATAAAGAGCAGGTAAAAGAAGAAGAGGTCCAAATGGGTTCAGAAGCTTATAAGCGTGTGTGGCCCGATGCTATCTGGCCCAATTCTATTTCTCAAGCCATCCCTCTGGGTTTTGTTATTGAAGCCGAGACGGCTTACCTGCCCAACGCTCCGTCAGGAGAACCTAAAATTCTTTTCAATGAAATTCCCAGTGAATTAGAAATACTTGGGGGAGGTAATTTCAGTGACAACATCTCTTACTTTGCCGAAGTTGCCATTGCTGGTGAAGAAGTCGAGATTGAAATGGCTCATATCAGCTTCGATAATATCCTTCCAAATAATGCGTTGAGCCTGAAAGTGGGCAAGATTGTACCTCTGGTGACTCCATTCAGTAATATGCGGCGGTTAACGGCGAAATACTGGTTCGCAAATAAACCTCTTGGAGATAACCAGTGGAACCTGGATCGTACTCAAAGAGGTTTTGAAATTCGTGGTTTATTAGGGAAGGAAAAACGTTTCATTTATTCTGCCGGTCTGGTTGAGGGCCGTAAAAACGAAATTAATGAGGCTAAAGATTTCTACTTCCATGCGGGTTATAAATTGGGTGGAATGCAATTAGACGGTACTCAACTGGCGACCCAGGCAGGTCCCAGCGAACCCTGGCGAGATAATTCTGTGCGTTTCGATGCCTTCTTCTACAGCGGACGGGCCACATTAATCGGTGGCCAGAAAGATGATTTCACTCAGGTAGGTGGCAGTCTGGATTTGTACTATGATCGGTTTAATTTATCGGCACTGGTGGCAGTACAAAATGACGATCGCCCCGTGATTGGCCAAACGTTTGATGGTACCGGTACGCATTTTATGGTAGAAGGTACTTATGTGTTATTCCCCTGGTTATTACCCAATTTAAGATATGAACGCTTCAAAGCCACTTTAGGAGATGAAAGCGAAACCGATCAGCGATTCGTTCCAGGTCTTGTCGCCCTGATTCGTGCCAATGTAAAGGCTCTGGTTACGGCTGAAATTGAAAAGGAAGCCGAAGAAGGTGATTTCGAAATAGGAGAGATCGAGTTCGCCCTGGTCTTTGGTTTTTAACTGGAAGTCATTCATTTAAAGGGACTCCCCGGGCAATACCTGTGTGGAGTCCCCTCAATAATTTAGATATAGTTAAAATGAACCATAAAACAGGAGGTAATTTAAAATGCAATTAATTAAAAATATAATAAGAGGGGTTTTCTTGACGGCAATTTTCATAAATTTTTCCCTTTTATATGCTGGCACAATTAAAGGTAAAATTACAGTAAAAGGCGCTCGAGATGCTCGCGATGTGGTGGTTTACATTGACAAGGTACCCGGTGAATTTAAACCTCCCAAAGAACATGCCAAAATGGACCAGAAGAATTTAACCTTCATTCCACATGTATTGCCGATTTTAGCGGGTACCACGGTCGATTTTCACAACAGTGATGATGTATTACACAATGTGTTTACCCCTGACAAATGTGCGGAAAAATTTAATCTGGGTACATGGCCCAAAGGACAGGTAAGGTCCTACACCTTTAAGCAAGCGGGATGTGTAGCTGTTTTGCTTTGCAATGTACATCCGGAAATGGAAGCCTGGGTTGTAGTTTTACAGAATCCTTATTTCTACAAAACCGGTAAAGATGGCGTATTCAAAATTGAAAATGTTCCTGCAGGGAAATACACCCTGAAAGTCTGGCATGAAAAGTTAAAGGGAAAACCTCAGGAAGTCACCGTACCGGAAAAAGGCGAGGTCACTGTAAACTTTGTGATGAAACGCTAATTGATGGTTATAGATGAAAACTCGCACGTTGGTCATTGGCGGCGCAGGATTGATTTTACTTGGCTGGCTTTTTCTGGAGATCGCACAGGGAAATAGAATTGAACAGCCGATTGCCTTTAACCATAAAAAACATGTCCAAAATCATGTTCCCTGTGCGGTCTGTCATCCATTATATAAGAAATATGCACGGGCCGGTATCCCCGGAGTTCGCATATGTGTGCGCTGCCATGAGGATGTTATTTATCGCAATAAAGAGAAGGATAAAATACAAAAATATTACACCTCTAACCAGGAGATCCCCTGGCAAAGAGTATATAGAGTTAAACCCCATGTTTATTTTTCGCACCGACGTCATGTGGCCATTGCAAAGCTTGCTTGTTCAGAATGTCATGGCAAAGTGCAGCAATTGGAAAAGCCGATTACTGCTCAGGCATTAAAAATTAAGATGAAAAATTGCCTGAATTGCCATGAAAAGCAAAACGCTTCGGTAGACTGTGTAGATTGTCACAGGTAAAAAAATGAATCGGAGGGAATTTTTAAAATATATGACAGCCTTCGGGGCTATGACGGCTGGATCAAACTGGCTGGTGGAGCGTCTCTGGTCCATGATGCAGGAAGGAGAATTAACTGGAGAGCTTGCGGAGCCCCCGGGGATTGAATCCTGGGCTAATTCTATCTGCCGTCTTTGTCCGGGCGGCTGCGGAGTCCGGGTACGATTAATTGATGGCCTACCGGTTAAGATTGATGGTAACCCTTTATATCCCGTAAATCGTGGAGGTCTCTGTGCTACAGGGCATGCTGGTTTACAGATTTTGTATAATCCGGATCGCCTGAAAGGACCGATGAAACGGGTAGGTCCGGCCGGTTCCTCACACTGGCAACCAATTAGCTGGGAAGAAGCCCTGGCTTTAATCAAGGATCGATTAGTTCAGTTGCGAAAGGCCGGACATGCACATCGCATGGCGTTTTTGGATGGAGGGTCTCGAGGTCTGGCCTCTAAAGTCTTTAAACAATTTGTAACTGCTTTTGGTAGTCCCAATTATATTCGCACGGATGAATGGGAGAATCGAAAGTTTGTTTATCGTTTTATGCAGGGATACGATGATATCCCCGGATTTGATCTGGAGCGAGCTCGATTTGTACTGAGTTTTGGGGCAGATCTTTTAGAAGCCGAGGGGTCCATCGTTTGGTTTTCCCGGCAATTGAGTATTATGCGTCAAAATTCCGAAAGACCAAGGGGCAGCCTTGTACAAATCGAACCTCGAATGTCGGTAACAGCCGTAAAAGCCGATAAATGGGTGCCTGTAAAGGTGGGTAGTGAAGGGGCGCTGGCACTGGGTATTGCTTATATCATGATTCAAGAGGAATTGTACAATAAAGATTTTGTAGAAAAATATACTTTTGGATTTGATGATTGGAAAGATCACACAGGAAATTTGCATATAGGTTTTAAGACTCTGGTATTACAGAATTATTACCCTGAGGCAGTATCACGTATTACTGGAGTTCCCATTGAAGACATTGTGTTATTAGCACGGAGCTTCGCCGCCAATCAACCGGGTGTGGCCATTTGCGGTCAGGGCATGGCGCGCCAAACAAATGGATTTTACGCCATGATGGCCGTTCATGCTTTAAATGCTCTGGTAGGTAACCTGGAAAAAGCCGGAGGCGTCATTACTCGTCAGGGGCTCCCACTAAATGACTGGCCAGAAATTCAACTGGATGAAGTGGCACGGTTAAGTCTTGGTGAAGAGCGAATTGATCAGGCACAGAGCACGGTTTATCCTTTAGCACCACATATTCCAGAGAATCTCATTAACCGGATTCTCACTGATCATCCTTCTCCAATAGAGGTTTTGTTTCTTTACAAATCGAATCCCGTTTTTGAATGGACTGATCCGGAAAGCACTCGAAAGGCCCTTGAAAAAATTCCACTGATCATAAGTTTTAGTTCTTTTATGGATGAAACCAGTGAATTGGCTCATCTTATTTTACCGGAAAGTTTTTATCTGGAGAGCTGGCAAGATGACTTTAATTTGCCCTATACAAATTTTGACCACTTTGGAATCAGTAAGCCTGTCATTAAGCCCATTGGAAACACAAGAGATATTATCGATGTGATTTTAAGCCTGGCCAACGCCCTTGGGGGCACTGTAGCTCAATCCTTACCTTTCCAGAACCACACTGCTATCCTAAAATGGGTTGCAAAAAAATTATTCGAATCGGGTCGTGGGGTGGTAGCTCAAAGTGAATTCGATCAGGCCTGGGTTGCGTATTTAGAGGAGAGAGGGTGGCGCTACCCACGACATAAAACATTTCAAGAATTCTGGGAAGCTCTATTAGCACAAGGGGGTTGGGTGGATCCCGTTCAACATCATGTTTCATTAAAAGATGCATTTAAAACATCCTCCAATAAATTTGAATTTTATTTGCTGTCTTTACAGAATGAATTGAACAAGTTTGCTGAACGTGAGGCAAAGATCAATAAAACCTCTGCAGAATTTGTACTGGGAAGTATGGTGGATAAATTAAAGATAAGTGCGCGTGGGGATGTCCTGTATCTTCCTCATCATGAACCGGCTCGAATCGCTGGTGACGAATTTGATTATCCATATTTACTCATTCCGTATGAATTAAATCTACTGGGGGATGGTAACGCCGCGAACGCTCCCATGCTTCTGGAAATGGTAGGATTTCGACATTATATACGGTGGAATTCCTGGATAGAAATTCATCCTGATACGGCCAGAGAGCTGGGGCTGCATGAAGGGGATTGGGTCTGGGTACAATCCCCGAATGGTAGAATTAAGACAAAAGTGCACATCTTTCCGGGTGCTCAACCAAATATGATTTACATGCCGTTAGGGCTTGGCCATACAGCCATGGGTAGATATGCTAAAAATGTTGGAGCAAACCTTAATTCAATTTTAGTGAAAGACTTTGATTTTATGAGTGGTATTCCTGCTAAAATTGGAACCAGAGTAAAACTATTTAAGACAGTGGTATGAACTTTTAAAGTGAGGAAGAAATAGATGCCTCGTTGGGGAATGGTAATAGATTTAGATAAATGTACAGCTTGTGGCGCCTGTATAACGGCCTGTAAAGAAGAGAATAACATTCCACAGGTAAAACCCGAAGAGGCGGCAAAGGGGCGTGCCATTTCCTGGATGGACATGGTGATAGAAATAGAAGGTAAATTCCCTGAAGTGAAAGTCCGATATCTCCCCCGGCCTTGTATGCACTGTGATAAGCCTCCCTGCACAAAAGTCTGTCCGGTACATGCGACTTACCGAAGCGAAGAGGGGATTATTGCACAAATTTATCCTCGATGCATTGGGTGTCGATATTGTATGGCAGCCTGTCCCTATACGGTTAAATATTTTAACTGGTATGAACCTCAGTGGCCGGAGGGGATGGAAAAAGCCCATAACCCTGATGTATCACTGCGTCCGGCCGGGGTTGTAGAAAAATGTACATTTTGCAGCCACCGAATTCAAAAAGCTAAAGAGCAGGCAAGGGCGGAAGGGAGAGATCTCCGGGATGAAGATGTGGTACCGGCCTGTGCGGAATCATGCCCGGCCAAGGCCATTTATTTTGGTGATCTGGATAATCCAAATTCTATGGTAGCTAAACTGGCTAAAAGTGAACGAGCTTTCCGTCTACAGGAGGAATTGGGCACCGAACCAAAAGTTTATTACTTATCTGAGGTGGAAGGTTATGTCTGATATAATGGAGGAAGATGCCCTATTATTTCGACCCATTGAATACACGGGGCGCGGCTTTTATCTCAGTGTGGGAGCACTATTAAGCGTCATTACTCTTGCCCTGTTCTTGTACCTGCGCCAGATACATTTAGGGCTTGGTGTGACGGGAATGAATGAACCGGTTTCCTGGGGATTTTATATTGTAAATTTTGTCTTCTTCATCGGTATTAGTCATGCCGGTACGTTAATATCTGCAATATTGCGATTATCAAAAGCTGAATGGCGGCGGCCCATTACACGTATGGCCGAGGTGATCACAGCTATTGTTTTAGCCATCGGTGGGTTGCATCCTATCATAGACCTGGGCCGGCCGGATAGAATTCTCAATATTTTTACAGCCGGACGTCTTCAATCACCGCTTCTCTGGGATGTGACTTCGATCACAGCTTATTTTACCGCCAGTACAATTTACCTTTATGTCCCCATGATTCCCGACATCGCCATTTTACGGGATCGAGGTACCCGACCACACTGGCTTTACAAATTCTTGGCCTGGGGATGGCAGGGTACCGAAAAACAGAAAAAAGTACTTGAACGGGCTATTACAATTCTGATGGTCATGGTAATCCCCATTGCGGTTTCAGTGCATACTGTGATCTCTTACATATTTTCAATGACTCTTCAGCCCGGTTGGCATAGTACAATTTTTGGCCCTTATTTTGTTGTGGGGGCTATTTTTTCCGGCATTGCTGCCCTGTTGGTGGTTATGTTAGCCTTTAGAAAAGTATTTCACCTGGAAGGTTACCTCAAAGAAATTCACTTCTTGTATCTCGGACGTTTATTACTCATCATGTCCTTGCTTTGGTTCTATTTTACATTTTCTGAATATCTGACCGGATATTTTGGTCATGAACCCTACGAAATGAAAGTATTTTTCTACAAATTTAGTGGCTCTTATGCACCGTTTTTCTGGAGCATGGTGCTGTGCAATTTTATCATTCCTGTGCTAACTTTAAGCATTAAAAAAACACGAAACATTAAAGGCGTCCTCGTATCGGCAGTTTCCGTTTTGATTGGAATGTGGTTAGAGCGTTTGATTATCGTTGTGCCTTCGCTTTCTAATCCACGCTTGCCTGTACCAACAGGTATTTATATACCCACGATAACAGAGTGGTCATTGTTTGCCGGTGCCGTTTCCGTGTTTATACTGGGTTTTATCCTTTTTGCCAAATTTTTTCCAATTATTTCTATCTGGGAAGTGCGGGAAGGTCGAGAGGTGAGTGTAAAAGAGGTAAGTGAACGAGTGAAGGAATATTTACCAGAAACATAAAACAAACCTTAGAGACTATGATTAAGTTTAAAAATTTAAAAATGAATGATTTAATCTTTGTGGCACAGGTTTTATCTCTGTCGCTTTTGTGGATCTTTGTAATAAGTTTAAGCATATGGATCATTCACTTACTTCTGTTGTCAATTAAATTAAAGGACGTTCCCGGAGCGTCTGTAGCTATTAGTCTGGTTGCGATGCCCGTATTTTGGACACTTGTAGGGGTTCTTACCTATGTGTTTGTGGGTTTAAGACGCCACCGGGTTAAAAATGAAAATTAACAGCGTATGATGAACAGGATTATAAATTTATTCGTGAATTTTTATTTCATCTTACTTGTAAGCTTTACATGGGCACAAAATATTAACCTGCCCAACGATCCATTAGCCGGTGAAAAAGTATTTGTTAGTAAAGGGTGTGTGAATTGTCATTCTATTTTTGGAAAAGGCGGCAAGATTGGACGCGACCTGGGAAAGACGCAGGCTAAACGAGGCCCCGCCGGCATTGTAGCTATGATGTGGAACCATTCTCCAGAGATGAATCAACTCATGCAAAAACCCCAGCAAATGCCGGTTTTTTCTGAACAGGAGATGGCCGATTTAATTGCTTATATTTATTTTTTGACTTATCTCGATGAACCCGGCGATCCCATCCAGGGAAGGAAAGTTCTAGAAAAAAAGAAATGCCTTTCTTGCCACAAAATTGGCGGAAAGGGGGGGCAGATCGGTCCTCCTCTGGATAAAATAAAATTGTTTGCCAATCCACTTTCATTACTTCAGGAGATGTGGAATCATGGGCTGAACATGAGTAAAACGATGGCGGCCCGACATATTCCGCGTCCAACTTTTACCGGAAAAGAAGTTGTGGACCTATTTGCCTATCTTCGTGAAATTAGCTCCTATGAGACCAATAGAAGCACTTATTTAACACCTGGTAAGCCCAAAATAGGAGAGCAATTGTTTGAAAAGAAGGGTTGCATTCGTTGTCACAAAATTGGCAACAAGGGACAGGCTGTGGGGCCAGATCTTACTAAGGTTGATTTTCATATGGGAGTAACGGGTATCGGGGCTAAATTATGGAATCACGGTCCAGCCATATGGAAGAAAATGAAAGAGATGGGTATTAAACTTCCAACATTTGAAGGAAACGAACTGGCTGATCTTGTATCGTATCTATATTTTCTGAATTTTGTTCAACAAAGTGGCGATGTAGAAGCCGGTAAACGACTGTTTTTTAAAAAAGGCTGTGTTGAATGCCACTCTGTACGGGGACGTGGAGGCAATGTAGCTGCCGATCTTGCCAAATCTCAATATACAGATAATTACATCAAGGCAGCTACCGCCATGTGGAATCATAATCGTCAGATGCGACTTTTGATGCAAAAAGTGGGTGTGGCTATGCCACGTTTTAATGAAAAGGAAATGAATGACCTCCTGGCTTATCTAAGAAGTGAGAGAGTAAAAAGTGAATAAGGAAGAAATAAAAAAATTGAATCTCAATCAATTCTTTTTTACCTTGGTATGGATCCTGGGAGCAGTGATTCTAATTACTTCCTGCAGTTCACAAAAGTCCTGGCGAGATTATCAAATAGAGTATGCTAAATTAAAGGCTGAAAAATCAGGACAAAAGATTGGCCAGTATAGTGTAAAAGAACATCTGATTGAGGTACCGGAATTAGGGGTCCGAGATCGTTGTACCAGTTGTCACGTGGCCATGGATGACATGCAAATGTTTGATCAGGAAAATCCTTTAAAACCTCATCCTATGAACTACTTGCGAGATCACCCTGTAGATCAATTTGGTTGTACGGTTTGCCATGGTGGTAACGGTGAAACGCTGCAAGTCCAAAAGGCACACAGTGGGAATTTTCGTTCAGGAGTCTTAGTTCAAATATCCTGCTCAAAATGTCATCAACAGGAATCGCTTGCTGGGGCCCCTGATGTTTCTCATGGTAAAGCGCTTATGAAAAAATACCAGTGTGTGAATTGCCATTACATTCGTAATTTTTCCGAAACGAAACTTTTCAGACCGGCTCCCAGATTAGTAGGCATTGGCAGTAAAGTGAACGATAAATGGATGCGTCGGTGGCTGAAAGATCCAAAAAGCTACCTTCCCAACGCTCGAATGCCAAAGTTTCAAATTGAGGATAAGTACATTGATGCCTTGATTGGTTATCTTATGACTTCCAAAGATCCCGTTGTTGAAGCTTTAACCAGTTATCCTGAAGGGGATGTAACCTCGGGAAAAGGAACTTTGAGATTGGCATTCTGTATTACCTGTCACCCATTCAACCAGAAAGGCGGAAAAGAGGCCCCTGATTTGGGCAGGATTGGAAACAAAGTTCGAGAAAAATGGATTGTGCAAATGTTGCAGGATCCCCATCGAATGCAGCCACAAACCACGATGCCCCACTATAACTTTACTTTGCAACAGATCAGCGATATCGCTGCTTACCTTATGGACGAGTTTACGGATTGGGAAATGTGGGAAGAGGATGATACCACAAAGATTCCTGTTTACTGGAATAATGAAAAAGAACGAGTTGAAATCGGACGTAAAGTTTATAAAGAATTACGTTGTGCCAATTGCCATGGCTTATTACAAGAAACCGATGGCTGGATTAAAATCGGACCTGATTTATCTTTTATAGGTGATAAGTCCGTAGATGAAATTAACTTTGGAAACAGTACCATACCCCGAACGTTACCTGATTATTTGTTTGAAAAAATAAAAAATCCACAAGCTTTTGCCACCCCGGAAAATCTTTTAAAAATGCCTAAATATGATCTTTCCGATGAGGATATAAAAGATATTGTTCTTGCTCTTTTAAGTTTTAATTCTGACACTATTAAGGTAGAAAAATACAGGGTCAAATCCGTAAAAAAACCCTTATATGAACCCCCGGGTGAATTTGGAAAATTAGTGGAAAAATTTCGGTGTTTTTCCTGCCATTCATTTAAGGGCAGGGGGCATAACATTACTTACGACTTGAGCTTAGAGGGGAGTCGCGTACAGAAAGAGTGGTTATATAATTATTTGAAACTTTCATACACCATTCGACCTATTCTAACCATCAGAATGCCAATATTCAATATGACTGATGAAGAAGCAAGAATTCTTACCGAGGGTATCATGCACGAAATGGTTAGTCCAGAAATTCCCAAAAACCTGGAAAGTCGGTTGACCCCGGAATTGGTGGAAAAAGGAAAACAACTGTTTGATTCGAAAGGTTGTTTAGCCTGTCATCAGGTAGGACAACGAGGGGGTTATGTGGGGCCAAGTTTTACCCAGGGGGCCATGGTGGGGGATAAACTTCAGGCCGGCTGGATTTTTACCTGGCTCAAAAATCCCCAGGCCATCAAGCCCGATGTATTAGAACCTAATTATGGTTTCACAGATGAAGAAGCACTGGCACTCACAGCTTATTTAAAATCGATAACATCAAAAAATAAATCTAACAGGAGCTATGAGCCATAGGACGCTATTAGTTTTTGTAGTACTGCTAATTGTCACAGGGTGTCATTCCTCTCAGCCCGAAATCGTGAAGAAATGGAGTGGCTCGCCATCGGGAACTTTTTATTCATTGGCCATTCTCCATCGGTTTGAAAAAGGGGAAACTCTTGCGATTAAACATGGCAAAGAGTTGTACCGGAAGTATTGTGAAATTTGTCACGGAGAAACGGGAGATGGTAACGGGTTTAATGCTTATAATTTAAAAAGCAATTTTAACGTACAACCTTTTGATTTCACCGATTCCACTGCTGTGAAAGATTTAACATTCGAGGAAGTGAAAAAGGCCATAGCCCATGGTGGCACAGCCGTTGGCAAGTCTCAATATATGCCTCCGTGGAGTAATACGTTAACCGACTATGATCTGGAATGTGTAAGTCGATATGTTTGGAAGGTTTTGGCATCTAAACAAAATTAATCTCGGGTAAAATAATGCCGGAAAAAACAAAAATAACCACCAAAGCTGTCAACGCCGAATGGCTGAAGAAAAATTTTCCCTGTTACTGGGCTTGTCCGGTGCATACGGAAGCCGGTCGGTACGTGAATTTAATAGCTCAGGGGCGTTATGAGGAAGCCTATCGAGTGGCACGGGCTCCCAATCCCTTTGCTTCCATCTGTGGTCGTATTTGTGCTGCCCCCTGTGAGACGGCCTGTCGGCGTGGTCATCTGGACAAGCCCATTGCTATTCGCGCCCTCAAGCGCTTTGTTTGCGAGCGTTACGGCGTGGAAAGCATGATTGATATCAGCAAGATTCATGAAGCTCTGGGACCGAAAATCAAGCCCAAAAACAAGTGGGTGGCCATCATAGGTTCAGGCCCGGCAGGGATGTCCTGTGCCCACGATCTGGCGCTCATGGGCTATAACGTTACTGTGTTTGAAAAGCATAACATCCCCGGTGGCATGTTAACCCTGGGCATCCCGGAATACCGCTTACCCCGTGAACTGGTTCGCATGGAAATTAATGTGATCCTGGGTCTGGGAGTGCAACTCAAGCTTGGTAAAGCATTAGGACGAGATTTCACCCTGCAGGATTTAAAGGAAAGTGGCTATGAAGCCATATTTCTGGCTATCGGGGCTCACAGGAGTCGAGACTTAAATATCGAAGGTGTTCATCTGGATGGGGTTCTACGGGCGGTAGATTATCTGCTAAATGTAAACCAGGGCTATAAGATTGAACTGGGGGAGAAGATTATCGTCATCGGGGGTGGGAATGTTGCCATAGATGTGGCGCGTACGGCGGCTCGTCAGGAACGTATTGAGGAGATGGCCTCGGATATCACCGAGGCCCTGGATGTGGCGCGCTCGGCTGTGCGATTTGGCGCGAAAGAAGTCCATATGGTGGTGCTGGAATCGAGAGAAGAAATGCCGGCTTCGGAGGAGGAAATTGAAGAGGCACTGGAAGAAAGAATCCAAATTCATAATCGACTGGGACCCAAAAGAATTCTGGGTCGAAATGGTAAAGTTACGGGGCTGGAAACCATACAGTGCGTTTCGGTATTTGATGAAAATGGACGGTTTAATCCTAAATTTAAGCCCGGAACGGAACAGGTGCTCGAGGCTGACACCATAATCATGGCTATTGGACAGACTTCCGATTTGTCTTTTATACGACCCGAAGATGGTATCGAAATTACTCCCAGAAATACCATTAAGGTTGATCCTGAAACGCTGGCCACTACCGCCCCGGGCATTTATGCAGGGGGTGATGTGGCCTTTGGACCACGCATCGCCATAGATGCCATCGCCGATGGCCGGCGCGCCGCTCGCTCTATCGATGAGTACTTAACCGGGCGGAAGCATGAAGAAAAGAAAGTCTATATCACCGTTTACGATACGTTTGAATATAGCCAGCAACCGGATTTTGAAAAGGTTGATCGTGTGCCTATCCCCACGCTTCCCATTGAACGACGCGTAGGGGTAGCGCAGGTGGAGCTGGGTTATACCGAAGAACAAGCCGTTCTGGAGGCCAAGCGCTGCCTGCGCTGCTGGATAAACACGGTTTTTGAACCTCGTGAAGAGTTTGGTACCGAATGTATTTTATGTGGAGGTTGTGTAGATGTCTGTCCTGAGAATTGCATTGAACTGGTTTCCTTAGATCGGCTTATTGCCGATCCCCAGATTATGGAAAAGCTGGAAAAATCGGAAGATTTCATCATTGGACGACGTCAAACCGCAACGGGTGAAGAGACCGGTGCCGTTATGATTAAAGATGAAACCATCTGCATTCGCTGCGGTCTCTGCGCCAAACGTTGTCCTGTGGATTGTATAACCATGCAGGGATTTGAAATTGAGGAGAGGATTGCCCTATGAACAAGAAAAAAGATAATAAAGAAAAAAAAGAAAAAAATGAAGAAATACTGTCACGCCGGGAATTTTTATCCAGAATTGGCACAGGCGCCTTGGTCGTGACCGGACTGGGGGCCGCGGCGGTTTCCTGGGACTATCTAACGCCTAAAGTTTTGTTTGAGCCGCCTCTGAGATTCCGTGTGGGGCGTCCTGAAGACTATTCACCGGGTTCCATAGTTCTGGATGAAAAGAGAAAGATATTTATTGTGAGGGATCCGCAGGGTTATTTTTATTGCCTTTCAGCCACCTGTACCCATCTGGGATGTTTAACTTTCTGGAAAAGAGATGAGAAACTCATTGCCTGTCCCTGTCACGGTAGTAGATTTTCATCCCATGGAGAGGTAGTGCATGGTCCGGCCCCTCGAAATTTACCCCATTTTCTCATAACCCTGGATGAACGGGGTTATTTAATTGTGGATAAAAGTGAAATTGTCAAAGAAGATTATAAATTAAAGGTGTGAAATATGGCCAATCCTATTTTAAATAAAATTACCCAATCGCGACCCTGGAAGTCCATTTTCCGAACCGGTGTACCGCGTACCAATCTCGATAAATCTCTTTTAATCTTTAATAATTTCTTTTTCCATATTTTTCCGGTAAAAGTACGTCGTGAAACGCTGGAATTTCGTGCTACGCTCTATCTCGGGGTGATTGCATTTGCCCTGTATCTTGTATTGATCATCACAGGTATCTATTTGATGCTGTACTATCATCCGTCGGTGCCCAAGGCCTATTATGACATGAAAGACCTGGAGTTTGTGGTCGCCAATGGTCGCTTCATTCGCAATATGCATCGCTGGGCAGCTCATGGCATGGTTTTAATCGTTTTTCTGCACATGTTACGAGTCTTTTTTGCCGGTGCCTATCGACCCCCCAAAGAATTCAATTGGGTGATCGGGGTGCTTCTGTTCATATTGACTTTGCTTTTAAGTTATACCGGGTATTTGCTTCCCTGGGACCAACTGGCGTTGTGGGGAATTTCGGTAGGAACTAACATGATGGGCTATGCCCCATTGATTGGTAAAAAGTTCAGATTTCTATTACTCGGAGGGAATATTGTAGGTGAAAATGCCTTGCTTCGATTTTATGTTTTACATGTATTTATTTTACCTACGTTAATGATGATTCTTATAGGAGTGCATTTCTGGCGTGTACGTAAAGATGGAGGCATTACGCCTTTAATTAAATCTAAATCATGAATAATTCATGAAATTTTAATATTTAATATCATAATAATTAAGTGATTAGGGGAGAGGAGAATTGGAGTGATGGATTACTGGATGATTGAAGGTTTTTCCATTTGGAAGCAAAGTATTTAGGAAGATTACCAATAGGGCTTCACAAAACTCAATGAGCATAGAAGGATTAATGCTGGAGCATTGAATTAAAGTCCCCTTCTCTTGGGCCAAGAGAGGGGGATTCAGGGGGTGAGTTTAGGAATGTGTAGAAGATATAAATGGTCCAATTTGGAGCTAAATGGATTGGCTTTAGTCACTGAGATAAGGGCTACAAAGAGTTTTTTGGCTTTTTTCAAACTCAGGTTTATTCAGGCACAAGAAACTATCTGGAGGTGTATGTTTTTGAAACCTTATTTATTTCAAAAGACAAGGAGGAATGAGCCGTGGCGATAAATTTACAACCTAAAAAAGATTATAAATTAGAAGAGACTGTAGAACCGCAGGAAGTGCCCAAGCGGGTAGCCTTTATTAAAAAAGATACCAGTGCCCAGGTCAAAGAGGAAGAAGAAGACCTGGTCATGTCGTATCCTGATCTTTTAATGCGATTGCTGATCGGTTTCGAAATTCTCATGATCATTCTGGCGGTATGTTCATTGATTTTTGATGCCCCCTTGGAAGAGATGGCAAACCCCGAACATACACCCAATCCGGCCAAAGCACCCTGGTATTTCTTGGGATTGCAGGAGCTTTTACATCTGTTTCCACCGTTAGTTGCCGGCGTTCTCATTCCCACACTGGTTGTCATTGCCCTGATTGTGATTCCCTATTTTGAAATAAATATTAAGCGAGAGGGATTATGGAAAACCTATCAGCGTGAGACTTTTATCACCCTTACTGCGGTGGTTTTAGGTCTGGTGGTGCTGTTATCCTATTTTGAAGCTTTTTCAATAGTAATACCAACTATTATAATTTATGGCTTCATGGTAGCTCCCTATTTAATTAAAAAGGAAACAAAGTTTCTTAATTTTCTGAGTCGAGTTTCCCTGGCGGAGTGGATTATGGTCTGGTTTGTGGTTGTTGCAACCGTTTTAACTCTGATAGGCATTCTGTTCCGTGGTCCTGGATGGGAGTGGACCTGGCCCTGGGAGGGAATTTATTAAAAAGAATGTAAACTGAACCCATGAACCAAAAAATAGCTGGAAGTGCAAATGGAGATTAAACACCTTTATAAAATTTATGCGGTAGTTAGCGTGATTTTTTTAGCCGTGATGGCTATTTCGCCGGCTAAAGATTATTTCACCGAATGGCGTCATTATCAAAAAGAATACAACAAGCTTCTGGCTCAGCAACCTCGTCGTATTAAACCTGTTCCAGTATCCATTAAACAAATCTGGAATGCAGAATTAGATCGCGTGGATCGCTGCACCTCCTGTCACCTTGGTCTCGAAGAGAAAAATCTTATTGGAGCCAAACAACCCTTTACATCACATCCTCGTATTTATCATGATTTTAACGAATTTGGTTGTACTATTTGCCATAACGGACAGGGGCTGGCCACCAGTAAACAAAAAGCCCACGATGGTCGGCCCTACTGGGAAGAACCGCTTCTACCCAGAAAATATATTGAAGCCGGATGTGGAAAATGCCATAAGGAAAATGTGGTACCCGAGGCACCCATACTGACTAAAGGACGTGCACTTATCAAGAAGTACAATTGTGCGGGCTGCCATAAAATCGGGGATCTTACGATTGACTTCGCCCCCCGCCTGGATGGCATCGGCAGTAAAACCACGTGGAGCTGGCTGGTACGCTGGTTAAAAAACCCAA
>CAZMEG010000003.1:0-3718 GCA_964565205.1 uncultured Cytophagia bacterium | reverse complement strand
TGCCTAATTTTCAGCTCAGCGATGAAGAAGCCGAACTCCTGGCTGATTTTCTTATGTCGTTCAAAAATTTCCCCAACAATAAAAAATTGGAACCCTTGCCCCCTGAACTTCAGGAGGAATATCCTCCTGAAAATCTGGTAGAAGAAGGCAAAACCATTTTCCGAAAAGCCCGTTGTATTAGCTGTCATAAAGTTGAGGGGAAGGGGGGACCCCTGGCTCCCGATCTGGCAAAAATTGCCACCAAGGCCAAACGCGAATGGATTTTATCCTACTTACTTGATCCGAAAGGCTTTCAACCTGAGGTTAAAATGCCTCAGTATGGCTTTACTCGCAAGGAAGCCATAGCCGTTACCGCCTATATGGTAAGTGAATTTGTCGACTGGGATGCGCCGCCTGATACCATTAAACACACTCCGGATCCAGATTTTTACCAGAAGGGTTTGAAGCTTTTTAATAAATATAATTGTGGCGGTTGCCATAAACTGAACGGGGTGGAGGTGGTGGAAAACATGGGACCGGAATTAACCAACATCGGTGACCGTCACCTGTATCAATTAGAATTTGGTAAAACAGATATTCCGAGAACTTTACCCGATTACATTTATCATAAACTGAAAGATCCGCGGCAATTTATTGAAACGGCGCGTATGCCAGTGTTTGGCTTTTCGGAAGAAGAATTGCAGGCCATAACTACAGCACTCCTGGCCATGACTGAAAAACCGCTGCCTGAAAAGTACATGGTAAGACCCGCACCACCAAGTACTTATGATCCCCAGGGAGATTTTGGTAAAATTGTGAAAAAATATTCCTGCTTCTCCTGCCATGTGATCAATGGACGAGGATTTCGCCTGGCAACGAATTTGTCTCGTGAAGGCAGTCAGGTGCAAAGGGACTGGGTGGAAAATTACTTTCGAGTACCTTATTCCATGCGACCTATTTTGACCGAAAGAATGCCCAACCTGTATCTTTCCGATGCGGAAATTAAAACCATCACAGACTACTTTAATCTGGTTTTGCGCGATGATGAAATCGATGCCATTCAGATAGCACTTAACGATCCTCAATTAATTGAACAGGGCAGGATCTTATTTTACGAAAAATATGGATGTCAGGCCTGTCATCAGGTGGGAGGTCAGGGGGGCTATGTGGGGCCACCCCTGGATCGTACCGGCAAACGCCTGACCCCGGGCTATGTATATAGCTGGATTAAGAATCCCCAGAAATATGTTCCCGATACTATCGATCCCAATTCCGGAATTCCTGATGACGAGGCCCGAGCATTAACGGCTTTTCTAATGAGCTTGAAAGGAGAATGAGGATATGGGTTTAAAAAATATATTGATGATATTCATCGGATTGATTTTTATACTCGGTTGCCAGAAGGAAACCCAGATCACCAAACAATCTCGTGAAGTTCAGGATACCACGGCCGTGGTTGAACAAGCCAGGCCGGAAGAAACTCCCCAGAAGGTATTGGCCAGCCTGACTTATTCTCAGAGAAAAGGCAAGCTACTTTATGAGCACTATTGTGCCGTCTGTCATGGTGAGACGGGGAAGGGCGATGGGTTTAATTCTTATAATCTAAACCCGCGCCCGCGAGATCTCACCGAACCCGGTTACCTTGACTCCATAACGGATGATTGGTTAATGGAAATCATCAGTCAGGGTGGCAGAGGCGTCAAACGTTCGGTTTTAATGCCATCCTACGAAAACACCCTGACCAAAAAGCAGATTCGGGATATTATCGATTATTTAAGATATCTGGCCCGGTCACAGAAAAGTTCATTGAATTAGAAAATTCATTTTCAGACTCGATTGAAAATTAATTTTTCCTACAAAGAAGTGGAAATTCCAAGTGAAAAAACCAGCACTTTATAATCATAGTACAGATCGTTAGATCGGTTGTCAATCCAGACCACTTCCCCGGAAATGTTTAGTGACTTTTCATGACCAAAACGAAAAGGTTTTACCAAAGACTGCCAGATGAAAGCTCTGGTATCTCTGCGGAGTTCGCCAGTGCTCAAAGGTTCACCATTTAGGTCAAGAGCCGGCCGATTGAGATAATCTTTCCACTGGTATTCCATACCCAGCCTGAATTGAGCACTCCAGGGCAAAAGTTGCGTCAGGGTGAATGCCAGTTCTTCACTTTCATAGCCATAGCGATCGTCAAAAAGGTCATCTTCGGTAGTGTAGCCGTACACCTGCCCGGCCAGATATCTAACTGCACTATCAGAATTTCGGCGAATCAAAGCCTCGAAACTCAATCCCGTGGAAAGAGTCAGTGATTGCGCCCCACGGATGCTGGCCACAAACTGATTCAAACTGGGATTAAATGAGTTGAAGTTGTTGCCACCCATCCAGTGGCCCATTCCTCCCCGATGATGCCCGTAACCCTCTGGATTCTGAAAAAACCCGGGAGTCGAGGCAATAGCCTGCTGATAGGTTTTATGGCCATAATTGGCTTCAACAGTCACCGAAGTACGAGTTGGTAGAAACATAGCCTGCCGTACAAAAAAATAGTGCTCGATATAACTCAATTCGGGCAAATTGGTATAACTGTGCACTCTTAATCGATAGCCAAAAATGGTACTGGAAGCTGACCTGGCGACCTTTAGATTCCCGTACAAAGATGTCTGTTTGAAGTTATAATAATTGTATTCCTTCTGATTAGCGCGCAATCGAACATTGGCGCCAAAATTCAGTACATATTTCCCCTCGTCAAATTTTTTCGCCAGTGCCAATCCTGTTTGATGGTAATGAAAACTTCGCTGTTGATACTGGGAGAAATAATTAAAGCCCCCTCGATAAAAAGCACGCCATTGCCAGTCTTCACTTCCGCCCTCCCGGGCGAGGTACGCGGAAAATTCGGTGATGTAATCGCCCAGAGTCCTGAAATTGCGAAAGGCATTGTCATCATAACTGGTGTTTATGGCAAAGCTCTTTATCCATTGCGCTGAAACCGTGGAAGCTAAACTTATCACTAAAATCAAAATTGCTGAAGAGATTTTTCTACTCATTTTTTAATTACCCTTGGGTTTTGTTTTTTAGGATTTGGGCTATCTAATTTATTTACCTCGGTGCCCACCATGTTTTTTGCCCATACGATGCCGCCCCATGTGGCCCATTTTATTGAGAAAATCGGTGCGGTGATCACAGATACCGTCGCCATCTTCATCAATAAACACATCCCATTTTCTGCCGGCTTTTTTCATACCATGGCTGAAACGTGCAAAATCTTGCAGGCGATCATCGATACCATCGCCATCTTCATCAATAAAACGACCCTGCAATTTTCCTTTGCTTTCGTTCCAGAATCCCCATTTTTCACCATACCAGTGATGCTTTTCCCGATCATACTTCAGTCCGGTGATATCATTGATGCCATCTTCGTTCACATCCAGAACATTGCTGTGAATATCAAGTTTCATCTTTCCCTTGAGTTTGGCACTCAAATCGTTGACGCCATCGCCATCCCGGTCAATCCACAGGTCATTGATTTTGTCTTTGTTTTTATCTTTAAATTTGAATTTATGGGGATAAGGTTTGCCATCCAGGTCATTTTTGCCATCACCGTCGGCATCCATGAATTTGTCGTTAATGCCATCGCCATTTTTATCCACAAAGCCCGGAGGTTGAAAAGCCCTGGTTTTTTCCTTGGTATTCACCGGATTTTTTTCGGTTTGAGTGTACACCAGGGGTACTAACCCTAATACTAACC
>CAZMEG010000002.1:19270-25050 GCA_964565205.1 uncultured Cytophagia bacterium | reverse complement strand
ACGCGTGACCGAGGAACTCTGGGAGACCGCTTATTTTGATAAAGTCAATCTCATTACCGTAGACCATCCCGATTCCGTTGAAATTTATCTGGATGAACGTTTTACACCGCCACCAACACCCCCATTAAAAATTTATCAAATTGGCAAAAATCAAAAGCGTTTCCCCTTAGCCGCCACCGATGACCAGGGTACCAATTTGCTCCCCCTGCTTCGTTACAAAGATGATGTTTATGTTGCCAATTTCAAGCCCGGTCCTTACCAGGGTCTCACTGAAATGCATGACCTGATTCTCGATCTCGGCGATCTTTCCGGAGCATCTCGAATTTTACTATTTCTTCAGGGCTGGCTCTTCCCTACCGACGCCAGCATTAACGTAGCCCTTGCCCAGAACAAAAGATTGCATGTCATCCCCCCTTACCTTCAGGTTCCTGACAAACAGGGCACCTGGCGAACTGTATTAGACAACATGAGTTTCCCCATGGGTAAAAATAAGACCATGGTGGTGGATTTAACCGACAAATTTCTTACCCAAGACTATCGGGTGCGCATCCGAACCAACATGCAGATTTACTGGGATCATATTTTCTTTACGGCCTCGGAATCAAACGCACCGGTGGAAATGACGACTCTTTCTCCCGCCAAGGCTGATCTCCACTACCGCGGCTTTTCACGGTTGTATCGAAAAGGTGGACGTTATGGCCCCCACTGGTTTGATTACAACGATGTTACAACCCGTCCGCAATGGCGCGATCTCATCGGCAATTATACCCGCTATGGTGATGTGACACCCTTGTTACTCGACTCCGATGATATGTATGTAATCCTCAACGCCGGGGATGAAGTTAGCCTGGAATTTGATGCTACTGAAGCACCCGATTTACCCGAAGGCTGGACCAGAGATTTCTTAATTTATAGTGATGGCTGGATAAAAGATGGAGATTTGAACACGGCTTATGGCAAGACCGTGGAACCCCTACCCTTTCATGGCATGTCTCGATATCCTTATGGTCCAGAAGAAGGTTACCCGCAGGATGAGAAACATAAAAAATTTGTTAAAAAATATTTGACCCGTAAAGTGACCACAGAACAATTTCGAAGATTTTTAAGCGATTATTTTAATCAGTAGAGATATTCCCTGTTAAGGTCTCGAACCACTAAGCACGCGAAGCTCACGAAGGAAGTTAGATTTTCCTTTAGCTTGTGCAAAATATTGTCTCCCACAATGCAAATTTTTGCACCTTTTCACAATTTTTATATAATTCAAAATATCCGATTACTATATGATTTTTTTAATTCTAAAGAAATTCCGAAAAAAATTGGCACGATATTTGGAAAATGAAAAATATCTTAAAAAATTTCGTGATATCTTAATTTTATGAATTATTTTTTTATCATCCCACCACAAATTTTTTGCAGGTGCGGCGCTAAACGCGGTCCACCAAAAATTTCCAATTTAACAATTAACGGAGGGTTTAACTAAAACAAAATTAAGGGAGGTAACTTATGTTTAATTTTAAACACTTCAAAATTTTAATACCTATCTTATTAACCATATTGATATTACCAATTTCGGTTTTTGGTATGGTTAATGGTACCATTAAGGGGAAGGTGATTGATAAACAAACAGGAGAAGCCTTACCCGGTGCGAATATAATCATTAAAGGTACCACCATGGGAGCGGCCAGTGGTCCAGATGGCTCCTATACGATCGCCAATGTTCCCCCTGGTACCTATACTCTCGTAGCTACATTTATTGGTTATGATGTAGCAGAACAACAAGTCAACGTGGTAGCTGATGAAGTAGCCAACGTGAATTTTGGTATGCGGATTGACGTGTATAAAGCTGAAGAAATCGTGGTGACCGGTATCGCTTCCAAAACATCTCGTGCAGTTGCGGAAGTCTCTGTTTCCCGTGTGGCTGCCAGTGAATTAACCAATGTGAATACCTACCAGGGAACCGATCAACTTATTAATGGCAAAATTGCTGGTGTTCGCGTTAAACGTTCCTCAGGAAATGCTGGAGCGGGATTTCGCTTTACGGTTCGTTCAGGGGGAGGTTTGAATGGAGACGAACAACCCATTATCTATGTAGATGGCGTAAGAATTGACAATTCAGAATTTAAAGGAAACTATGTTGGTGGGCAGGGAATTAGCTTGTTAGCCGACCTGAATCCGGAAGAAATCGAAAACATCGAGGTTTTAAAGGGGCCGGCAGGTGCAGCTTCCTATGGCACCAGCGGTGCCAATGGCGTTATTTTAATCACCACCAAAAGAGGTAAATTAACCCCGGGTGCTGTCCGCGGAGTCGATCTTCAATATAAAGTAGTTACTGGCTGGAACACCCAGGCGGAAGATTACAGCACAAAAGATTTTGTTTCGGCAAACGATGCCAACGCCATCTTCCATACAGGTCATATCATTCAGAATACAATAAGTGCTGCCGGTGGTTCGAATTTGTTACGCTATTTTGCCTCTTTTGATAGCCGCATCGAAGACAGCATTACTCACAACAATTCGATGAACAGAAAAACGATAAGGGCCAATTTTGATGTAGTACCCAACGATAAATTAACCTTTAGAATAAATACCAACTATACCTATAATACGCTGCGACGTCCTGAAAATGACAACAACATCATTGGATTTCTTGGTAACACCCTGCTCTTTCCTACCTCTTATCTTTTCAGTGATAGTACAGCCATTGAGGGAGTGGTTGACAAAAATGTTTCCAATCGCTTTATTGGTTCTTTACAGGCTGAATGGTCCCCATTTAAAGGATTTACCGGGCGTTTTAGTGTAGGTATTGATGAACACGACCTTCGTCAGGATCAAACCTTTCCGGTTAACTTAGACTACGGTGTTTCCCAGCTTGACCAGGGTGATCGAGCTATCTGGATACGTAGATCCAGACAATTTACTTATACTATTGATGGAAATTACAATTTCTCACCATTCACTGACCTGAAAATCAACGCCGTTCTGGGGGCGCAACTGTTTGATCGACGCCTTGAGCAGGTTATTACTGAGAAATTCGGGTTCCTCACTGAATTGATTTCGAACATTGGTGCCGGTCAGCAGTTACAATCTCTGGACGAGACCTTCAGCCATCGTCGTGAAGCGGGTATTTTTGGTGAGGTTAATTTCTCGCTCAGGGAACAATATTTCTTTACCTTTAAGCTTCGTCGTGATTATGCCAGTGTGATCGGTAAAAATGCGCCCAGCATTTTTTATCCCGGTGCCAGTTTCGCTTTACGTTTAGATAAATACAATTTCTTACCTTCACAACTAAATTTGTTTAAATTTCGTGTTGCTTATGGAGAAACTGGAATACTACCGGCATTACTGGATGGAATACCCTTACTCTACACAGCCGAACCTGGTGGTCCCGGCGTTGGTGGGGTAATTGGACAGATCGGTAACGACAAGATTAAACCTGAACGTGTAAAAGAATTTGAAATTGGTTTCGATGCCGAAATTTTCAATAATTATGCTATCGAATTTACTCACTATCGTCAAAAAGCCAAAGATTCTATTATTGGCCGGCGTTTACCCCCATCAACAGGTAAAACGGCTTCACCAGTGCCATTTAATATCGGCGAATCCAAAGGCTGGGGATTTGAATTACTCTTTCAGGGTACACCCATTCGCTCGCGTAAATTCAGCCTCGATTTTACTCTTATCAATAGCTGGCAGGACAATGAGGTTCAGGACCTGGGTGGAGCCCAGCCCATCTTCGATGGCTTTGATGTGAATGTGATTAAAGAGGGCCTGCCCAAACATGAATTCTTTGTAATCCCAGTACTGGGCGCTGAATTTGATCCTCAAACCGGAGAATATCTCGGTCCCAAATTAGGTGAAGATCGTGTGGCCATGGGAAATCCGGTTCCGACCTATAATGGCTCGTTTACCCTGAATATCCGATTCCTTAAAAACTTCAACCTGTATATTTTAACCGATTGGGCCACCGGTCATAAGATCTTCAATTTGACTAATCAGTTTGCCTATCGTTTTGGCAATAATCCACGCTTCAATGAATTGGCTACCATGTTAGGCTTAGCCGGCAAAGGAGTGGCCAGATTTTCTCAACCGGTGGAAGGCGTTGAACAACTTACCCCGGGTACTCCTGAATATCAAAAAGCGGCGGAAGAATTTGCGAAACTGGATTGGCGGTATGATGCCAATTTCATCGAAGACGCCGATTTCTTTAAACTGCGTGAAATTAGCATCAGTTACAGCTTCAAAGACCTCTTGCCCAAACTTTTTGGCGCAAACCGTGCCATTAGAGATCTGGTGATAACTTTCTCCGCCAATAATGTTTTTACCGCCAAGAAATACAGTGGTGCCGAAGTGGAATTAGATTGGAACGGCTCTCGCTCATTAAGCCGTGGGCAAGATTTCTTGACTCTACAAAATCCAAGAGTGTACAATCTGCAATTTAGATTCTCATTATAATCAAGGGAGGTAGGACAATATGAAAACCTATAAACTCTTATTGCTCTTCATATTATCATCATTAATGATGGTGTGGAGCGCATGCAGCGATTTTGTCGATGAAGTAGATCCCATCATTGATCAGGTACCCGATGACCGGCTCAATGATGAAAGTCAAATGCCTTTCCTGATTCAGGGTGTCCAGGTAAGATTTTCCACCATGCATGATCAAATGGTCACCCTATCAGAAGGCCTGGGTGATGCATTCTTTTTCGATAGCAACGTGCCCAATGCAACCTTCCCCACTTTCCGGGATATCGATGTGGGGGATATACAATTTGATAATAACTCTGTAGACGGGCTTTATAATGATATCGGTGAACTTCGCTTCTTCGCAGATGATTTAGTTCGACGAACCGGAGAAATCACTTTTTCCGATGATGAATTGAAAAAACAAGCACTGTTTACCGGTTACTTTTTTGGCGGGATTGCTCGTTATGTTTATGCCACCTACATCGGCTTGAATCCTGATGAAGGCGGCGGTGTAATCGATGGCGGTCCCTTTATTCCTTCTGATCAAATGTATGATTTAGCTCTGGAAAAATTCCAGCAGGCCTTACAAAATATGCCCGGTCAGTATTCTTTTGGAGCTAACTCTGGTACCAGTGATTACTGGACCCGGGTGGTGAATTCTGTAATAGCACGTACCCTGCTTTATAAAGGCGATGCTGCTTCGGCTCAGACATTTGCTCAGAATGGTATGGTGGAGGGAGACCCACCCTTTCAATCATTACACAGTAACGAATCAACCAACCTGGTGTGGCAACAGGCCGGAAGGGGTAGAACCCAATATGTGGTGGATCCGCGTTTTAAGGGATACATCGATGCCGATTCGACCGAAGCTAATCGCATTCAAATCGAAGAAATTCTGGGCAACGATGGGGTAACGATTTTCTACCGACAGATTAAATATGATAACTTCGATTCTCCGATTGATTTTATGTCGTGGCAGGAAAATGAACTCATGTTAGCCGAACTTGAACTGACTTCCAACAACGCTTCCGCTTTAGCGAGGGTCAACAATGTGCGTGCTTCTCATGACATTACTCCCTTAAACTCGATAGATAAAAATGGCCTGATTGTGGAACGCGACAAGGAACTCTTCTTAACCGGTGCCCGACTTCCGGATGAAAGACGATTCGGTATTTTCCATCTACCACCCGGAAAGTGGCGATATCTGCCTATCACCCAGAATGAGAGAAATAGTAACCCTAACCTGTAATTCGGTAGGCCTAAAATTAAAAGCTCCGTCCTCTGCGGGCGGAGCTTTTTAATTTATTATATAGAGA
>CAZMEG010000002.1:0-19260 GCA_964565205.1 uncultured Cytophagia bacterium | reverse complement strand
GAGAACATCGAATAAATTGATTTGTGCAGATTGTAGCTTTGAAGCCGACTTAAACTAAAAATCATCGTATGGACAAACTGCCGTGAGAATCGAGGGTAAGGGGATCGAAAAAGAAAAACAAAAATGGTTAATTCTGAGATAAGTTATTTATCAAAGCAATCTATCACAGTTTTTAAGTAGATAAAAATAATGCCTTTCATCTCCTCCCGAATTTCTTCTCCTTCTTCATCTTCCTCAAACAATGCTTCGGCAACATAGCGTAAAACTTCCGGTTGATTATAAGATGAGTAAATCTTTGCTACAGTATTTTCGATATCTGCTTCAGGTTCGCCTTCAAGATATTCTACCATTTTAAAATTTGAATCTTCCAGTGCATACAATGTTTCCTCGGTTACTTTTGGTAAAGGCGTGGACCCTTGAGACATGATTTGCCAGATAACTGTACCTAAATACAATAACAATTCTTTTTCATCCTGATTAAGCAAATCTTCACCAGCAGCTAACAAATAAGCAAAGATCACAGGTTGTTCATTGGCAAATTTATTAACTAACTTAGGAATTTGCAGTGGTGACATGATGGCCATTTTTCGCCAGGTTTGATCAACGATTTTTGCTGATATGGTTTTCATGATAAACCCCGTTGAAATGGTAAATTGATTTAATAACTGTTACAAAATAAAATATTGAAAATTAAAAAACAAGGTAAACTTTTGAAGAGATGGAAATAATTTTAACCAAGAATAATAAGATCACATCATTTAGAAAGTTCATGAAACAATTTCAAATAATCACATAAGTGGCGAGTGATTAGAAAGTTTTCGCGTACATGTTCTTTAGCTTCCTCTCCCATCCTTCTGGCTATTTCGGGATTTTGTAATAAATGCAGAATTTTTTCGGCACAGGACTCAACATTTTCCACCAGATATCCCGTCTCACCATCAATAATCTGAAGCGGGATTCCACCCACCTTACCACCCACAACCGGCTTGCCTTTCCACATGGCTTCGGAAACCACCAGGCCAAATCCCTCTCGAGTAGATTTCTGAACAATCACATCAGAGGCGGTCTGGAAACATCCTACTTCATAAGCACCCACACCATGAAAATTATGCAGGATAAAAATATCCGGGTCCTCGCCGGCGTGGCGACAGGTTTTATCAAGAAAATACCAGCCTTCCGGATCATCCGTGGCCATGGAACCTACCAGAGCTAATTGAACCTCAGGTGCTTCTTTTTTTACTATGCGATAAGCATCAATCACTCCCAGGGGATCCTTCCAGGGGTCAAAACGGCTTACCTGGGTAATTAGAGGACGCTGCACATTAATGCCAAACTGAGCAATAACCTGCTGGGCTTGCTCCATGCTAATTGGAGCATTTTTTGAGGCCAGTGGGTCAATGGTTGGTGCAATTATAGCCAGATGTTTAAATTGTACTCCCGGACCTACATATTCTTTCATGGTAAAAATGCCGCAATCATATTCATTAATAAATGGTGTGTAAAAATTCCAGTAGGCTGGATTGGGATGGGAAGTATCGATGTGACAGCGCCAGATCCAGTGCTTCCCTCCTGACCTACCATGATAATGTAAAAGACCAGCAGGTTGAGGGTCGTGAATCACCACAAAATCGTATTCCCCTTCAAACTTTTCTGCATTTAACCTGTTATAGCGTCGCCAGATCTCTTTCATTTCCTCGGTGAGAGGTAGGTCCATACCCTGCAATCCATTATGACTGGCTTTTGTGACGTTGAAAAACTCATCCGTCCCTTCAATCACCTGCCATTCTGCCTTCAAGCCCACATCCTGCATGAGGGGAACCAGCGATTGCAGAATTTCCGCTACCCCACCACCAAAGGCGGTAGCATTTATATGAACAACCCTGGCTCCCTGTAATCCTGAAGCAAGGTTCTGTATTTCCTCAATTTTGTTTGTGCCAATGACTGGAAAATAATCTTTCAGGGCTTTCGGTTTTGTTTCGACTTTTTGTAACATGATGGCTCCTTCGAAATATCGCTTTCAATATAGTAAACAAAGAAATAAATTGCAAGATATCGCTTGATTACCTGGAAAAGCCATGGCTCTTGATTTTTAAATCAAAAACTTTTAAAATAGATTCAAAAAGAGGAGTTTATATGATAATAAAAATTTTAATGAACGGTGGCCGGATATTTTTACTGGCTGGTTTAATCATTCTTTTGTACACAAAATTTTTGCACCATCCCCCCGATCAATTATTTCAAATGATGACCACGGGTTTAATAGTGATTGGACTTCTGGCGTTTTTAACAGGTGGTCTACTAAAATATATTAAAACAGGTGCCTTAAGATAGTGCTCTTTTTATTCGGCCAAAGATCTTAATTTTGTTAATAACCGATCCAGTTGTTGAAATCGTGTGAGAAATATTTTGGTCGTATGATCCTGAGTTCCTGTTAAAAGGTCAGAATAATATGGTTTAAAAATGGAATGCTGATAACGCCCCTCAAAGAGGATAGGGCGCCCGGATTTCGTGGCACCTTCCCCTTTTACTCCATGGGCTGGTTTTTTGGATTGCGTAACCTGGAAAGCTGTTTGTAAATATTTTTGAACCTGCTCTTCCCTACCCTGTTTCCAGGCGATATAAGCATTTAAAAAGTATGCTTCTGTGCTGCGGAAGTTTGTGGCGATAACATCATCAAACAAACGTTTTGCCCCCGTGTAATCACCGCGAATTAAAGCGATTTGCCCCAGACGTAATACCGGAGCCGTTTCTTCTTTGTTGATTTCGAGGGCCTTGCGGAAAGCAGCCTCTGCCTTGTGCAGATCAAAATAATGAGGTGGGTCATGTTGTAAATAGAGATTGCCCAGTTGAAAATAGGCACGCGAGCTGGTTGGATTAACCTCCAGCAGATGTTTCCACAGAGCTTCAGCCTTTGCAAACTCGCCCATTTCAAAATAAATGTTTCCAAGATAATAAAGACTGTTTTCATGGTCTGGATTTAATTCCAGAGCTTTTTCATAATTTGCTCTGGCCGATTCAATGTCGTTTTCAATTCTTTGCTGTGTAGCCTGGCGATAGTATTGCCAGAAACGGGTAATCCTTTCTTTTTCCAGAATATTTTGCGTGGACCGATTCTCACCCTGGTCATCAGTTGTTGAACGAAATTTTAACCAGGTAATGAAAAGGAAAGGCAAGAGTACAATAATCAAAAAAAACAGCAGGCTTTTCTTCATTTTAAAATTAATTTATTTCGCAGGTTCGGTTATATTCAATCTCTGGTTAACCGGCAGATTTTTCAAAACCTGATGTAACCCACTGGGCCAGATGATTTGCAGCGAATCCACCTGTGTAATTTGCCCCAGACCAAAATGTTCGATCAGGCTATTTTGCGAAGCATAAGAACTCTGGCATCCCACTTCCCGAACAAAAACCTGCTTACCGGCATACAAACGTAACCTGGCACCAATGGCCTGAGGATTACTCCTTGTACCCTTTAAATGAATCTGCAACCAGTTGTTGCGGTTTCCTCCTTCGTTTCGCAGCAATTGAGCTGGGCCACCATTGTTGACCACAAAAATATCGATATCGCCATCATTGTCAAAATCGGCAAAAGCCGCTCCTCGTCCCACATATTGTTTCCTGAAAACTTCTCCGCTCACCAGAGAAACCTCATAGAAACCTTCCTCATTGTTTCGATTCCAGAAAAGAAGGTCTCGCATGGGTATGAGCCGGGTTGGATCTTCCTTTTGTTGAAAAGTGCTACCATTAACCACAAATAAATCCGGGCGACTGTCATTGTCGTAATCGAAAAAAGAAGTGCCCCATCCGATGTAATCCAGAGCAATTTGACCCAGACCATAGCGGTCAGCCACATCGGTAAAATTCACCGGGGCACGTCGAGCATGGTTATCGGAATTAAACTGGGAGCGCATATTATTGTAGAGGGCATTTTCCTGAGCTATCCAGTGGGTAATGAATAAGTCCAGGTCCAGGTCCAGATCCCAATCTCCGACTGCCAGACCCATGGCTCCTCGATAATCAGCTACCCAGGCCTCATGACTGATATCCTCGAAGGTTCCATCACCCCGATTGTAAAACAAAGCATTATCCGACACATCATTGGCTACATAAAGGTCAGGCCAGCCATCTTCATCAAAATCACACCAGGTAGCGGAAAGACTCCGTCCGAAAGGATTACTTACCCCGGCCTCCCTGGCCATTTCAGTAAAAGAGCCATCCCCATTATTTTTGTAAAGCAAATTTCGTTCTGGTTCAAAAGAGGAAGGATTAATGCTGGCGGGAACCTCTACATCATACTGTAAACTTACCTGTCTGCCCAGATCAGTTTTATATTGAACATAACCACAGACATAAAGGTCCAGGTAACCATCGCGGTTATAATCGGCCCAGGAAGCTCCCACCCAGAATCCCGGGATACCACCGAGACCGGTTGCCCGGGTTTGATCGGTGAAAGTTCCGTCCCCATTGTTATGAAAAAGAACGTTTTCACCGTAAGTGGAGACAAACAAATCGAGCCAGCCATCGTTATCATAATCTCCCCAGGCGGCTGCCATAGCCCAGCCGCGCAGGTCAACCCCGGCCTGCTCTGTCACGTCAGTGAAAGTACCATCTCCATTGTTATGGTAAAGTTTGCAGGTTGCAGGTGAGGCTTTAATTTCATCTTGTGATAAGGTCAACGGACCAATTTCATTGGCCACAAATAAATCTACCCAGCCGTCATTATCATAATCCCCCCAGGCAGCTCCGCTACCCATATCTTCGGGTAACTGGGTAGTGCGGGTTCCGTAAAAATGCTGGAAATGAATACCAGCCTGCTGAGCAACATCGACAAATTTAATTCTGGGAAAATCTGGTGGGAGCGACCTGGCAAGTTCCGCAGTAATCCCTTCGATATCCTCACCAGGCCGGTATTCTGGCTCCGGCCTTGAGATTAACCACAGGGTAATTCCTATGGCAAGGATAAAAACTCCGCTTATCGCACCTGTGAGTAATAATAAGCGTTTCCTACGGGGTAGAGGCTGCCGCATATTCCTGCTTTGCTTTAACTTTTATAACCTTTTCATCTTGAGAGAGTACCGTAACGGGTGCCGTAATTCCCACATCTTCACCAAATAGAAAATTGATTAAGAACTGGTCGATTTTTCGATAAAGCAATTTGGCGGTCACTTTAAGCTCGGTCACTTTCTTTTTCGGTACTTTAAACTTATATTCTCTTTTTGAAGGCAACTCTTTTGGTGGAGAGGAACTCACACTACCCGGGCAGAGGAAAGTAAATTCGGCTTTATCTGAAAAGCCCGGAAAAAGTGCCCGACGATAACGAACCCCCACCATTTCCCACAGGTTATGACGATCAATCAGGTTACCATATTGGTCCACAGCTTCGGCCTTAAAAATGAAAGAACCGGGTTTTATGAAATGGCGCTCATCTCGTGTGCCAGAACTGTAAATTACATGACCATCCTGATCCTGAACCATAATTTCTACCCAGGCCTGAATGATATCCAACGGACCCGTGGGAAAGTCATGACCTACTTTATTATTGGCGATCACAGCTTCAACTTTAATAGGTTGCCCTGGTTCGACTTCTTCCGGGACCACTAACTGAAGGGGTACAGCCGGACCGGTGCGCCACTTACTGGCAATCTCAGGAATTTCATATTTGCCCTGTAACCACATTTCCGTGAGCCGAATCTGTTCTTCTGCACCCGGTAATTTTAAAAGCTTCGGCATGAATTGATTGGCAGCTACGAATCTGTGACTGCGATGCTTACCATCATCGGGTTTACGGTTGTAATCCAGGGGATCACCGTTGGCAGGATCATAGGAATCCACCAGCGGCATGTGACATTCCCGACATTCTATGGTCTTGGTAGGATCACCGGGATGATTCCAGCGACTCTTGCGCCAGTTGTCGTATTGATTCTGCAACTGTACCCAGCCAACCTGATTAATTTCCTGATCAATGAACTGTTTATGGCAAGCCGCACAGAACTCGGGACTTTTAAACAAACGATGTTGTAAACTTTTAACATGATACCTTGGGTAAGCACGAATGAGAAAATCTCTAAGGAATCTGGCTGTCTCCCCTTCCTTCAATTCAAACATATAACGCTTGGGTTGAGTAATCACATAGTTAGCATTGCCTTTAATGTCGGTTTTCTTAATAGCATGACAAACAATACAGGAGATTCCCTCCTGATATCCCATCAAGCTGGTCAAATCCTCGCGAAAAATATTTTTCGTTCCCGAAAAAAGTGAAATCGGGTCATGGCACCCACCACAATAACGGGTCGATTCTGGACCATTTTGTTCAGCCATGACTTTCTGCACAGCCTGGAAGGCAGCGTCCATAGCCGAATAACGATGGGCACTTACCTCCCATTCTTTAACAATTTGTTCATGGCATCTCGACGTCCCACAGCTTTGGGACCCTCCCAGAGAGCGTGCATCAAAGGCGCCACCGGTGCTGGTAGTGGCTAAACTGGGAGCAAAAGGTTTGTCCGGACCGTAAAGGTAACTGTAATCCTCTGGAAACTCATTGACCAGTTTTACCGGTTCATAGGCATAAGCACATAAAAATACTACGATAAACAGAGCCACCAGAACTATGGACGATTGCCAGCCAAACTTTTTTTCTGCTTTAAGAATTGGCTGTAATATTTCTGCCTTTCGGGCTTTAAAATCACGAATAATAATCAGCAAATAATGGGGTAAAAGCGAAGCGATCAAAGCAAAAGTGGAAACGATATGGATCAAATCCCAACCATAGCTGATCCGGGTGGAAAAAATCGCCTGATAGGTCAAAATCAATCCAGAAATTGCCGCCACTATGGTTACAACCATAGCGAAATACCCGGTAAATTTAATATGAGTCATGATCACTTTACGATAGTTAAGCCAGTGACGAATCTGATACCAGGCAAAGGGTATAATAAAAATTAGTCCAACTATCGTATGGATCATAACCATGACTTGATTGGAAATGCTGAAAGGTAGCAGATAAATGGAGAGCCCGGTTAAAGTTTCAAAGAAAAGCAAACCGGAAACAAAAATGAGCAACTTATGTTGCCATTCATCAGCTTTGGAAATATGGTTCTTTTTAGATGGCATGATTCCCTCCCACAATATTTATGATGAAGGTATAAAACCTGGTTTATTCTGATGAATGGCTGATAAAAAATTAAAACTGAATAAAATTTTGCTTAAATATAATAATTAAATCTCTTGAAATCAATAAAAAAGTTTAAATAGGTACTGATTTACTTGTTTTATTTATTATTTCATTTTGCGCTATTTGTTCTTTTCCTCAATTTCAATTATCTAATTGGTTCCTACGGCCTTTTTCCACCAGGTAGGAATTAAAGCCAACCCAAGACCAATATAAATAAACACCCAGAGGATAGATTGATCGGGCGGACGTACCATTAATTTTCCTACCCCAATTAAAAGGAGAAATAAAGACAAGGATGTGAGAAAGGTAGTTTTGAGTTCCTGGATGAGCTTTTTAAGCGGGAGATTTCCATCTTCTCCTAATGATTGTGCAGTTCTTTGCCAGAATCCGGCTGGTTTTACCCGCTTGTAAAATTTTTTCAATACATCGGTATCTGTTCCAGGAGTAAAAAATGTTACCCCTACGGCAACCAGAGTTGAAATGATAGCCATGGTGCTAAGTCGAATCCATTCTTCATGAGTCACATGAAGCAGAATCGGTGCTACAACCAGAGAGGCTGCCATAGCCGCCAGTTCAGAAAACAAATTAATTCGTTCCCAGAGCCAGCGTAAAACCAGTACCGACCCCATGCCTGCTCCAAATAATAATGAAATAAACCAGGCCGTTTGAATAGATCCTAAATTCACCATAATAGTCAAAGCTATTACGAGAATAAGAAGATTGGAAAGCCTTGCCACAACTACCAGTTCATGACTTCTGGGCTCCCGTTTGAGCCATGTTTGGCAGACCAGACGTTGGTAAATATCGTTACTCCAGTAACTTGCTCCCCAGTTTAAATGGGTGTCCAGTGTGGATGCTAACGCTGCAAGTAATGCTGTGAGCATAAGCCCTCGAATACCCACAGGTAACAAATCTTGAATGCCATTCACAAAGGTGATTTCTCGGGAAGCGGCAAATTGATCCCCAAGCATGCTTTCCGGTGAAAATGGGTAAACAATCAACAAACTCACACCGATCACCAGCCAGATGAGGCTCCGGGCAAAGATCTGCATCCAGGCAAATACCACCCCGGCAATGCGAGCATCGCGATCAGTTCGACAGGCCATGGAACGCTGTGCCAGATAGCCGGTGCCATCGCTATTCATCTGGAAAAACCACTGCAATCCTATGATCACAAGAAAGGGTAAAAGGGATTCGCCAGCGGTGGGTGCGAATGATAGCATCTTGTCTGCCAGTTTAGTTCCGTATAGTTCAACAATTTTATCAGTGAGCTGACCAAAGCCACCGACCTGGTTAAGAATCACAACCGCATAAACCAGAGTTCCAATCATTGCGAGACTAAATTGCATGACATCGGTAGTTACTACACTGCGTAACCCCCCGGTGGTAGAATAGAGGGCTGTAAAGCCAAGAATTAAAACGATACTGATCAAATTATTGGTGGTGACATAATCATTGCTGAGGCCGGTAACACTCTGCCCTAAAGAAAGGCCAAACCAGTTTACCATATGCAAAATAGGTTCATAAACACTGTTAGGAAGCCAGATATGCCAGGGTAAGAAAATCTCGGCAATGCGCATAGCCGCCACCAGAACCATAGCCATGACTACACAGTTGATTACTGTGCCATAATAGATGGCCTTAAGGATGCGCAACGGTAAAACTCCAGCACCGCTATAGCGAATTTCGGTGAATTCGGCATCAGTAAGGACTCCGGCCCGACGCCAGCCAATGGAAAAAATAAAGGCCATCATCAGAAAAGCGATACCATAAATCCACAGGCGCCAGACCATAAAGATGCCTCCCGTAGCGATGAGCCCGGTAACCAGGAGAGGCGTATCGGCAGCAAATTGAGTTGCCGCCATACTGAATCCTGCGCGCCACCCTGAAATAGTTTGGCCGGCTAAAAAATATTCATTGAGATTTTGTGAAGCCTTTTTTTGGGCACGAAAACCGGCTGAAATTGAATAAATAACAAAAGCCAGAACGATGAACAGATCTATCATATGCTATCTGAATAATTTATGAATTTGCTTTGATTCCATAATTATTGGTTTGATAATATTGGAATAACACAATAAAGAAATCCCAAATCCCAATCAACAACCCCCACCTTAATTCTGGGATTTGGGATTTGTTAAATCGGGATTTACATTGGCACCCTTAAGGTTTTATGAATCAAACAGGTTCAGCAATCTTTTGCTTGCAGCTACACCGCTTCACTGTATTATGCTAAAAAAGCTGACTCAAAACAAAAATCCGAAGACGTCTTACCGAACTTTTTACGAAATCCTCAGTAAGACGCCTTCGGACTATACATATCTTGAGATTTTGGTCAACTTCGCGACAAGCTAAATCGGATGTTTTCAAACAGTCAATTTCCGTTCTTTAGAAATTGTAACTGACCGAAAATTTAGCTGATCGACCAAAAAGCGGGCGCCCATTAGCTGCGAGAGGATCACGCGGATCGCCTTCAGTCAGGCCTTCTGAATCGTTTAAATTATCCACATGCAGGCCAAACGATAGCCCACCTGGAGCAGCCACAAGAAAGCCGATATCGATTTTGGTATAGCTATCCAGTTTGAAAACATTGGCCCGTGAATCCCATCGTTCGCCCACGCTTCTTAAAGAACCGTATACCGTCGCACTGAATTTATTAAAGGACAAGCGATAACTGGGCGCAATTCTTACCTGCCAGTCGGGTTGACGCCAGATGGAATTCCCTATAACATCTTTAGCCGCTTCTGTGGCATCTTTAATCTCTCCATCCTGAAGGGTTGCTACAACATTCAGTTTGAAATTTCTGTAGGATAAACCGCCATCAATCTCTACACCGAAGGTTTGCGTTTCGAGACGTGCAGGAGCCCTGACTGAGCCTACATCACTATCGAAGACATCCACTCGATTGATGAAGCCTGTAGCGAAAAGACTAAATTTACCCGCATCATATTTGATTCCAACTTCACCCTGTTTAAAGTCATTGGCTTTGAGGTCGCCGTCGCTTTCAAGCTCAAAGTTATCCTCTCGAATATTATCAAAGTGAGGGAATAGATAGCTATCTGAAAATCTTCCAAACACACCAAAATTTTCATTGATGTCATAGTTAACTGCAACCGTTACAGCAATATCGTTTCCTTCCAGGGACTCCGCTTTATCGGTGGTACCATCGGGGAAACCCGGGCCTGTATCAAGTGTGTACTGGAGATCAATCCACTCAGAGCGCAGACCTGCATCAATTCTCAACAAATCAGTAACCTGCCATGAATCGGCACCATAGATAGCAATTGTGCGCGCATCACCGGCCGATTGTAGCCCAAATTTCCAGGGGGCTCCACCACCTGCCTCAGCAAGGTTTTCTGCAGTTACACCTTGAATTATATCACCATGGGATACAGCATGTATCGGAATATGATTGCCCAGAGTCCAGAAATCGTCAGCAGACCAACTCGCTTGATAGGAACCAATTGTGATATTGTGATTTTCCAATTTCTTATTTAAACTTATATCATTGGTAATGGATTTGATGTCTTTAATTACAACCCAGTGGCCATAGTTTTGCAACCAATCATTACCACTCAAGGTGCGGCCACCCCGGGTTTTAACACTGCTCATACCCAGTGATCTACCCACTTTATTTAAAAAGTCAGATACTCTCACGGGGTTCCCATTAGGTACGAAGCCATAAGTGTTAGCATTCCCGCTTGTAAATGAAAGGTTGTCTCGTACCATCCAGCCATTACCAACCTCAAATGCGGCATTGATACCACTGATGGAACCGGTCCAGCCTCTACCATTGGCGAAATCAAAGATACGAGTATCTCCCTCGTCATTAATCTGAAGTTCGCGAAAACGCGTGGCATTTCCAAGCGGGGAAAAGTCACCCAGATCATTTCCGATTTTTAGGGCCATAGGTAACACCCATTGACCATTGTCATCGGTGATTCGTGTAAAGGCATTTAAGGATCCATTGTCAAAGGTTTTAGTAAGCTGAATGGTAAATTGTTCGCCCTTCTCACCGTTAAATTGCGTACTACGAACCCCTGGAGAAGTGCGAACATAACCTCCAGCCATATAATAAAAATTCCGAGCTAATCTACCGCTGATAACGGCATCAACTCTTTGCAGGTTATAGTCAGAAGTAGAATATTTAACGAGACCGGATGTAATATCACTGCCTTTTTTCAAATTAAAGTTCACCGTCATACCCGGTTCCGCGTTGGAGAATACTGAACTCGGACCTCCACGCTGGGCCTCAACAAACTCCACGGTTTCGTCAATACGAAAGATGGTACTCTGCTCAAAGAAAGAGAGTGTCTCTGTACCATATAACGGGGCACCATTGATAGCCATGGTTACGAACGGCGCATCACCTGAAGAAGGCATACCACGTACAAAAATGTTAGCGCCGGCAATCCCACCCGTGCTTTCTGACCAGACGCCTGGAACCAGATCCAGCAGATTGGCTGTACTGCTTGGAGAAGATTGGGCGATATCATGCACGTCAATGGTCGTGATGGCAAAACTGGCTTCACGCTTGGTCATTCCTGAACCACCTGGTGTACCGCTCACCACTATTTCTTCCATGGACAAAACATCCATTTCAAGTACAAAATCCTGATTGACTACTTCACCTTCCGATACTTTGACTTCAGCCGTGGCGCTTTTATAACCAATCACACGGGTACGTAAAGTATAGGTTCCCGGAGGTACATTTTCAATAATGTAATCTCCGTTCTCATCGGCGGCATCTCCCATGGTGGTTCCTTCAATAAGAACTTGAGCTAATGGAATACCCTCTCCGAATTCATCCGTGACCCTTCCTTTTATGGTTCCGCCTGCGGGCAATCTTGGTGCTGGCGGCTCCGGACTCATGGGCTTTAACACTATGGTACGCGCACCAACCTTACTGAAGGATAACGCATTACTTCCCAAAACCAGTTGTAAATCCTGCTGCAAATTAGAGGTCTTTTCCAGTTTTGGAACCATTTTGCCCTGTACCACCTCATCTTCATAAACAAAATTAACATTATAAGTCTCAGCAAGTTGAGCTAAAACTTCCCCCAATGGTACCAGGGAGTTTGAGGGTCTGGTAATTGCCGCTGTTTCAAGGGTCTTGGAAGCTAATTTTTGCCCAAATGCTGGCACTACCAGTAAACCCAAGACTCCCAGCAAAAATGATAATTTTAAGATACGCATAAAGCCCTCCTTAATTTAATTTATTAATTACGAATTTATTTACCAAATATGATGATTTGTCCCCTACGCTTAAAAGGAATGCGCAAGGCTTTTGCCAAAGCCTCTGTGATAACTTCTAAATTTCTGTTTTCGATAGATCCGCTTAAGGTTCGTTTTAACAGGGTTTTGTTCTTGACTACAATTTTAACCCCATAAGTTTCTTCGAGTCTTTTTATGATTTCCTGGAAAGGTGTTTCATTTAAAATCAGTTTATCCTTCCACCAGGTAATATAGGGTAAAATATCCACACGCCGAACTTTTAATTGTTCGCTACCTTTGCGAAATTCAATTAAATGACCGGGAGTGAGAACCATTCGACGTGCCTGTTTCTCTAATGATACGGTATCGGATGGCGCAACAGCAACTTTTCCTTCTTCAACCACCACACGAGTCCCCTGCCCCCGTTCATAAACGACAAAGCGTGTACCCACGACTTGAATGTTTCCATCTACCGTGGTGATAATGAATTTGTTCTCAGGTTGCACCTTTTTGGTGACTAAAAAATAAGCCTCTCCCTTTAATTCAAAATGTTTTTCAGAAACTTCGCTCCAATCTCCCGGATATTTCAGCGTGGAGTTTGCATTTAAAATAATTTGACTTCCTTCCGGTAAAGTTATCTTTACACGTTGACCATAATCTGTACTTACTTCATGATATAAAATCTTTCGATGTGATTTGGTGTGAAAATTAAATTGAAGGAGAATGGCAAAAATTATGGAAGCAGCGGCAACGAAAATTCCCCAGCGTGACCAGGAAGTCTTTCTTTTGTGCTCTCTTTTTCGGTATTCTTCAATTGAATAAACATAAGGTTTATTAATTTTTTCTAATAATTTATGTAGCTCATTTTTAACATCTGGTAATTCAGAATTTTGAAATTGTGCGATTTTCCATAAATGCTGGGCTTCATTAAAAAGTTGCCGGTTAAGAGATGACTGGTTTAACCATTGCTGCCATTTTTTGTTTTCGGATTTGGTAGTTTTTCCTGATAACCATTTCTGGAATGATTCATCTGAAAGTAAATCTAAAAGCTGAGTTTCAAATGAATGCATCTTTGATGGCTCGCCTTTCATTGTTGATTATGTTTAAAGATCGGTCTTTTATTATTAAGAGAAAAAAATTAACAAAATGTAATGTATTATTTGATAAAATTGGATTAATTCAGTTGTTTTACCAGAAGAGTCCGTAATTTTTGAAATGCTTCGTAAACATAATTGCGAGCTACCTGAGGACTTATATTCATAATCTGAGCTATCTCCTTATAGCTTAGACCATCATAAGTTTTCAGGTAGAGAGCTTCTCGAACACGGGGAGGAATTTGATTTAAGGCCTGGATGATTTGTTCTCTATTTTCTGCTTCAATAGTTTTCATGATCACTAAGTCTTCCAGCGAGACTGCTCCATTGATATGTTCCGATTTTACCGATTCTAATGCTTTTTTGTTTTTTTTATATTTTTCAATTAAATGTAAAACATGACGACGCAAACAAACCAGCAAATAGGCTTTCACCGAGTCCACTTTAGCAATGTTGTTTCTCTTTTCCCAGATATACACAAAAACGTCCTGAATGGAATCTCTGGTTAATTCCGGAAGGTGAGACAGTTTTAAGCCGTAATCATATAGCATTTCATAGTAACGACAAAATAGTTCCGCCAGCGCTTCCTGGTCTCCTTCAAGCATACGGAGCCAAAGTATATGGTCATCTTCATTAATTTCTCTACGCACGGCAGTTAACATAGGTTAGTACAAGACTGAAATGGAATTCTTTTAAATATAGGTTAAGAAAGAGTTAAATGCAAAATATTTTTACTTAAACCGCAGTTTTTTGTATAAAGTAACAAACCATAATTATGAAAATAAAGTAGCCAAAAATCAGCCAGTAAATTTTGGTCCATTTTTTATCGGATACAATGGACCTTACTTCTGAAATTGGATCTACATCTTCATGGTCAAATACTTTAGCAATCACGAGGGCTATTAAAACGGAAGCAAAAAAGCCGGTTAAATTCCACCATAACCAGGAAATCGAGGTTAATTGCCATAGAATCAAATTGGTCCCGATGCCGCCGATTACTCCGGTCTTCACCCCGTAGGGCCCCACTTTTCTGGTAAACATCCCCAGCAAAAATGCCGCCAGAATCGGACCGTAAAGTAAACTCCCAACTGCATTAATCAGAACAATGGTGGTATGACGGGTAGCTTCACCAAAAGAAGCAAATATTAAGGCCACAATGATACAAAATGTTCCCCAGAAAAGTGTAATAATCTTTGATACAATAAGTTCTTGGCGTTCATTTCTTGATTTAGTAAAAAATTTAAGGTAAAAATCGCGCATGGTCACGGCGCTTAAAGAATTTAATCCAGAATCGAGACTGGACATCAGGGCAGCCATGATGGCCACGAAAATGAAACCAATAATTCCATGCGGCAAATAAGTAAATATAAACATGGGTACCATACGATCTGGATCCCGTTGAAGAAGCTTGGTTAGTGAATAAGAATCCATTTGTAAGGTGGTTGCTATTTTATGTAAAGAATCAGGTGTGGCGAATAATGCGCCAATGAAAATGCCCATGAAACTATACATTAAAACCAGAGGAAACCGACCGATGGCATTTACCATCAAGGATTTTCGTACATCATTAACACTTCCCACCGAAAGCTCTCTTTGTACCTGGCTCTGATCACAACCATAATAGGAAGCGTAGAGAAAAAAGCCACCAAATAGCATAGGCCAGAAGGCATACTGGCCGTCGGGAGAAAACCCCCATCGCTTGAAATCTAAAATTTGAAAGCGCTCCGGGCTCAGATGCGACCAGGCCGACTCTATACCAACCAGATACCAGGCCATGCCACCACAGATCATGATTCCAAGCACAATGATAATCATTTGTAAAACATCACTAAGAATCACCACCTTAATTCCACCAAGTACATCATAAATCAATGTCACTACGCCAATTAAAAGAATGGCCCAGGCTGTTGATATAGATAAAGCCGTGGACAGGATTAAACCACCCGCCAGAACAGCGACAGCCGTAGCTAGTCCGCGTCCTAATTGAAAGAAAAAGCTCACCAGTGTACGAGTCCCCGAATCAAAACGATCCTCCAGATATTCATAAATACTAATATAATTGTGTCGATGAAGGATTGGAATAATGACCGCCATGACCAGAATTAACGCTAAAGGGACACCAAACTCGTAACATAGCCATTTAAGACCGCCTCCTTCTTTCAAAGCAACAAAGGCCGGGGCCGAAATGAAACTGATGGCACTCAACTGGGTTGCCATGGTAGAGGCTCCCGACTGCCACCATTTGATCTTTTTTCCAGCCAGATAGTAATCTGTGATATTTTCCTGTTTTCTGGTCAGATAGACAGCTAAAGCTATTACAGAAGCTAAATAAACGAGGATCACAAACCAATCCAGTAAATTCATAGGCTTTCCCTCTGATTTGGTTGGTGAAAAAATGTAACACTTTAAAAATTGAATTTAAAGCAAAATTTTGCTACGAAGACACTTTCAAAATACAGATCCCCAAAGTTGGTGGTTTGGATTTTGGGCTTGGTTTGAGATGGGGGAGATTCAATCCGGGTAAATTTGCGTATCCGGATAAAAAACCGCCCAGGCAAACCAGTAAGCATTATATGAAAGGGTGGGATTCAGTTTGGTACCGCTTAATGAACCGGATACAGCTTTTCCCAGAATATTCCATTGACTACCGGTTTCCTGATCTTTTAAATAAAATGGAAAATCTGGGGAATCCTCAGCCAGATGAAAAGTTAATTCCTTGCCATTCACCTTTCGTACATAGCTTACAATTAAATGATGGCCTCCATCTTCAATGATAACTACCGGTAAATCTTCAACACGGTCATTAATAACACTGGGCGAAGCATCTTTGTCCAGAACATAAACTTTGCTCTTAAAATTATCGATGGAATCGCCTACTAATATCCCGTGGACTTTTTGTTTGGGAGGCAAACGAGTATCCAGGTACGTGATGGGGAAAAGCGGCAGGGATTGTAAACGATCATAATCGGGATAGGCGGTGCCAGGTTGATTGTACGGCCGTTTATAGCCGGTGTTAGTGGATAAAATCACAGTATTGGGAAAGAGTTTTTTCCAGGCACCCCAGTTAGTCTCGATGGCCGGATAAATTTTTTGACGGGTATTTCGCAATGCCCCCTGGTCGCACTGTAAACGCATCTGGGGCCAGTGACTGTCTGTCTCCCGATCAAACATAATTAGATTATTATTGTACAGTAATCCGGAGACACCAAATTTAAGAATCGTACCGGCGTTTCTGGCTTTAAAAATCAGTGCCGAACCCGTGAGAGGGCAATAAGTGATTGTTAGGGGTTCCTGTGGAAAATCTTCGTTGACGACTTCATGCCAGTCCAGAATGGTATACGGATATGCTCGTGCCTGTCCATTCACAACAATTCCTACTACCAGGTCATCGTCACTCAGGTAATCGGCTTCACTTGCAGGGATAACCGGTGGATTGAACAGGGAAGGGATGCCATCTTTGGGTATTCCTGTGGAAATTATATCGTCTGGCGGAATGTTCCAGGTGCCACTGGTTTGCGATTCTTCCATAAATGGACGGTCATTTTGTGTAGGCGAGACTGAGGCCTTCTGGCCACAGAATGAGTTCATCCATATTATGCAACTTATGCCACAGATTGTGTGAAACCTAAGGGAAAACATGATATTATGGTTTGATTTTTAATTACGGTTTATTTTGCATAATCGATGGCACGAAATTCTCGAATCACCACTACTTTTATTTGCCCTGCATGTTCCACTTCCTTTTTAATTCTTTCCGCGACATTTTCCGAAAGGATTTGGGCCTGTTTGTCATCGACTACATTGTGCTCAACAATAACCCGCACCTCTTTGCCCGCCTGTAAAGCATAAGCCGAGACCACTCCTGAGAAAGATTTAGCTATTTCTTCAAGTTTTTGTAAACGATTAAGGTAGCTTTCCAGCATTTCTTTTTGAGCACCAGGCCGCGAGATGGAAATTGAATCGGCAACCTGCACCAGCACCGTAATCGGCGATATGATCTCTACATTTCCTGTAATATTTTGAGCAGCGATTACATTTTGCACCACCGGACCCTCACCGAACTTTTTAGCCAGTTCCACACCTATTTCATGGGGCGGAGCATCCCCATATTCTTGAGCGGTTTTACCGATATCATGTAATAACCCCGCTCTTTTAGCCAGGTTAATATCTAATCCCATAAGGCTGGCTATCTGCCCGGAAAGGATAGCCACCTCTTTGGAGTGCTGCAATAAATTCTGCCCATAAGCCGTGTGGAAATACTGTCTTCCCAAAAGGCGCACCAGTTCCTGATGAATTCCATGCACGCCAACTTCATGAATGGCCTGTTCACCAATTTCAATGATTCGCTGATTTACTTCGTCCCTGGTTTTTTCAACGACTTCCTCAATCCTGGCCGGATGGATACGGCCATCGGCAATGAGCTTTTCCAGGGAGATGCGAGCAATTTCACGTCTTATAGGATCAAAACTGGAAAGCACCACGGTTTGTGGAGTGTCATCAATTAAGACCTCCACCCCCGTCGCACTCTCAAAGCTCCGAATGTTTCTCCCTTCCCGACCAATAATACGACCCTTCATGTCATCGTCAGGCAGATGGACCGAAGAGATGGTTGTTTCGACCACATGAGAAATGGAACTGCGTTGTAACGCCTGAATTAAAATTTCTCTGGCTTCTCGCGCCGCGGTTTGTTTGGCCTTTTCACGGATCTCCATGACCTCCTGGGCTGCATCAAGCCGGGCCTTGTCCAGTACATTTTTTAGTTGAATTTGCTTGGCTTCTTCCTGAGTAAGCCCGGAAATCTGTTCCAGCCGTCTATTTTCTTCTTCTATCAGTTTCTCAAGTTCTTCTTCTCGTTTTTTAAGAAACTCCTCTTTGTTTCTTACCTCACTCTCTAATACTCGTAACTCCTGCTCTTTTTTTGATAAAACATCGACCTTTCGATCGATATTTAATTCCCGGCTGGATAACTGCTTTTCCAGACGATGCAATTCACTGAGTTTGCTCTTGGCTTCCCGTTCAAATTCCTGTTTTTGTTTAAATATTTCATCTCGTGCTTCAAGAAGTTTTTCTCTTTTTAAATCTTCACTTTCAGCCTGAGCTTCTTCGATTATTTTTTTGGCAAATTGATTGGCTTTGGCAATTTTTTCCTGACCAATGTGTTGTCTTAAAAACCAGCCAACCACAAATCCAACCACAAGTGTAAAGATAATTATCATAAATACCATTCTTCATCTCCAATTTCATAGCTTTGTGCATCTTAAACTGAATTCAAATATGAATCGTAAATGATGATATTAACAGGTTAGATTTGTGTTTAAGTAAGAGCTTGGAAGGCGGAACAGAATTAATAAAGGATATTTATGACACTATTTTTATTCTTCAATCAGGTATTGATTCAATAGTCTGGTCAAATTTTCTATTTTTCCCTGTAATTTTCCAACCAGGGCAATTTTTTCTTCGCGTTCCTGGAACAATTCATCGGTTATGTTAAGTGCTGCCAGGATAGCTACCTTTAATGTGGACTTAACCTGGGTCGATTCCCCAACTTCTTGCATTTTCTGATCTACATAGGCAGCGACTTTTTTGATGTATTCTGGATCGGTTGCCGAATCGCTTTTAATAGGATACTCAGTGCCATAAATATTAATTTTTAAAACATTATTTTCTTGATTCATTCAATTGTCTAAATTTTATTAAATAATTTATCACTATAAAGTCAATTCCAACTCTTACTTAACACACAAATCTAACACTTATTATAAATTTAACTCTAATTCATCC
>CAZMEG010000001.1:0-25123 GCA_964565205.1 uncultured Cytophagia bacterium | reverse complement strand
TATGTTGCCAACTGATCTTCTTTTGGATAAAATTTATAAATAATGCAAGCTAAGATAGCGTTATATACGCATCTGATTTCTAAATTTGGTGAACAGCGGGTTTTTACCAATCAACCGCTCAGTCGCCACTGCAACTGGAAAGTCGGTGGACCGGCTGATATTTTTTTTACAGCAAAAGATGTTTCAGAATTGATTGAGGCTGTGCGATCCGCTCGACTTTTTAAGCAGCCGGTGACCATCCTGGGTTTTGGTGCCAATGTGCTGGTTTCTGACCGAGGCATTCGGGGGCTGGTCATATTGAATCGGGCCGAGCGCATCGTTTTTCATCCAGATTATGTGGTAGAAGCAGATTCCGGCACCAATCTGGCACTGCTTGCCCGGCGGGCTGCAGAACAGGGAGTAGGAGGCCTGGAAATTCTCATTGGTATTCCGGGCACGGTCGGAGCGGCTGTATTTGGTAACGCCGGCACGCGTGAGCAATGGATGAGCCATATTTTAAACAAAGTCCGCGTCTTAACCCGCGAAGGTCAGGACAGAATTTTGGATGCCAGACAAATAATATTCGATTATCGAAGCAGCAGTCTCAAACAGTCAGGAGATATCGTTCTTACGGCCTGGCTGAAAGGTTATCCCGGTGAGAGGGCTACCATTGAAAATAAGATGCAGGAACTTTTAGATTTGCGTCAAAATCAACCTGGTGGACCCAGCACCGGTTCGGTTTTCAAAAATCCGCCAGGCGATTTCGCCGGGCGTTTAATCGAAGCCTGTGGTTTAAAGGGCTACCGAATCGGGGGCGCGGAAATTTCTGAGATGCATGCTAATTTTATTTTAAATCGAGGTCATGCCACAGCCAGCGACATTAGAGCCCTGATCCGTCTTGCCAAATCGCGTGTTGTGGAAAAATTTGGTATAAAGCTAAAAGAAGAGATACGTTATCTGGGAGAATGGGATGAAGCGCTGGATCATTGAAGGTGGTGTGCCTCTCAAAGGAGAAATTACGGTAAGTGGTGCGAAAAATGTAGCTTTTAAATTGATGATTGCCGCACTCCTGGGGCAGGGCGAAACTATCCTGGAAAATGTACCACGAGTAGGAGATGTCCATCTGGCTGTTGAAATGATTCGGTACCTGGGAGGGGAGGTGGTCTGGCTTGGCGAAGATACCCTGGTCATTTATCCTGACAAAGTCGATGGTTGTACTTTACCCGTGGAACTGGCTCGACAATCCAGAGCTTCTTTTATGTTTGTAGGGCCTCTACTTAACCGTTGTGAGGAGGTCTTTTTACCCCTGCCTGGTGGCGACCGCATTGGTAGGCGACCACTGGACCGACATATTGCTGGTCTGAAAGCCCTGGGTGCCGAAGTAGTGCAACAAGATCATGGAATTCTTGTACGGGGAAAATTGCGTGGGACACGATTTATTTTTCCCAAAAACACCCACACAGGAACCGAAACTTTAATTCTGGCTGCTGTCAATGCTTCGGGGGAAACCATTCTGGAAAATGCGGCACAGGAACCGGAAGTGGATGATATGATTTCATTCCTGCAAAAATTGGGAGCCAGGGTACAGCGAATGGCTCCACGGACAATTATCATTCAGGGTGGACAATCTTTGCGTGGTGTGCGTCACCGCATTATGAACGATCGGAATGAGGCGGTTTCCTTTGCCTGTATGGCTTTAGCCACAAAAGGAGATGTACATATTAGAGGAATCAATAAGACACACATCCAGGCTTTTCTTGCTCTACTTCCGAAAATCAAAGCAGGTTTTTCCCTGAATAGTGAGGATTTACATATATGGTTTAGTCAAGAACTTCAAACAATTCAGGTTCAAACCTCTCCTCATCCGGGCATCATGAGCGACTGGCAACCGTTACTCACCACGTTGATGACTCAGGCTCATGGCATCAGCGAAATTCATGAAACCGTGTTTGAAAATCGTTTTGCTTATGTAGAGGCTTTAAAAAAAATGGGCGCCCGGATCGAATTATTTAACCCACCGGTGTCTGATCCTCATCAGTTTTACAATTTTAACTGGGAAGATAATCAACCCCACTATTATCATGCGGTAAGAATTTCCGGTCCCTGTAAGCTCCATGGAATTCCGATGCAGGTTACCGATGTCCGCGCCGGTGCTACCCTGGTACAGGCGGCACTAACCGCCAGCGGCGTTAGCCAGATGAGCGGTATCGAACACATTGAACGCGGCTATGTGAATTTAGATGAACGCCTCCGGGCTCTGGGTGCTCAGATCCAGATTGCAGAGCTTTAACGCATTTAAATTTGTACGATTAGGTTAATTTTTTTTGTGAAATATTAATTCAAACTGCAAATGCTCATAGATACGTTCGTGATGGCGCCAGTAGTCGATCTGACTTAAATCAATAGTCTGAAAATAGAGACCGGGGGCTTCTGTCGCTTCCAACAAAATGTCACCTCCAGGACCTACAATCAGACTTCCACCGCCATAATGGTCACCTGTATAATTGCAGTAGAATACAAAGATTTGATTATCTAGCGCACGGGCAATCACCCGCTGACGATTTATTTTTTTGAATTCTTCTGGTACTGCCGATGGAGCCACAATCATGGTGGCTCCTTTAAGCGCTAAAGTTCTGGCTGTCTCGGGGAAAGCCAGATCAAAGCAAACTAACGCCCCGCATGTTCCCAGATGACTTGGAAAAAGTGGGAATTCCTCGCCAGGCGTAAACTTTTCATTCCAGTGAACATGAGTCTTCCGGTAACGAAACAGAAGGTCTTTTTCCAGCCAGACCACCGTATTGTATGCTCCATGGGGCGCCTTCTCCAGCATCCCATAGACCACAGCCAGATTATAGTTACGTGCTTCCCGGGCCAGATTTCGACTGTGAGAGGAAGGAAGCGTTTCTGCCAGAGATGCAAGTTCTTCTGGAGTCGTTTCATGAGGATAACCCGTATATGACAGTTCTGGAAAAATCACCAGATGAGCCCCAACCTTACCTGCTTCCTTTATCATTTTAAACATCCATTCCATATTCTCTTCCAATTCTTTCCATTGGGGAGCAAATTGAGCCAGGGCTACTGTAATTTGATGTTTTTTCCCCATATTTACTTCCTTTAAGGATTCAACTCGCCGACTAAATGTTCATAATAATGACAAAGAAAATCATTGACCCGTTTGATGGTCCGAGCGATACAATATTCTTCCCCTATCTCCCGCAATTCTCTATCTATCTCCTGTTCGGTGTAAAGTTGCCTGTTTAAAAGTACGGAGATATGGGCCTCAAAATATTGCCTTTTGAGCGTTGCCATCCCGGCTTTCATTCTTTGAAGTTTGGCCAGCAGGGGAATCGCCTTATCGGTGGATGATGCCACCCGGGCCTCCAGTTCTTGAACTTTCTGCTTGATCCTTTCCAGCTCTTCCTTGAGGGTGCGAGCTCTTTTTTCTTCGGCCTGTAATTCTTGCAGGGTAATCACCGGCGGTTGAGGAACCTTTGGGAGTTTTTTTTCAAATATGGGTGAATGGAGTATCCAGGCGGTTGTTCTGGTTGGGTGCTTTTTCAGGTCTCGGTTCTGTTTACTGACAATTTTCAGGGTGACAATTTCTTTAGCTCTTGCATCTACATGAACCATCCCATTTTTTATATCCAGCTCTTCCTGAATCTGTTCGTTTAATTTAACCTTAAAAACTTTCACGGCCCCAGGCCAGATTTTGAGTTCGCCACTGGCTTTCTGATTACATGCATTGAAAAATCGGAAAATAACACCCTCGCCGTCTTCCGCTTGCTTTAAAGCCGTCATTATAAAGGCATGATTCGGACGCTGGGATTCCCAGCGTATTAAAGAAGACTCCCCGGTCAGTACTCCAGTTCTTGGTACGGTTTGTACGGCTTTTAATTTAAGATTATGATTCTCCGCCTCTTTAGGTATCTGAGTTTCTTTCTGGGCACCGCTGTAAGGGTAAATGGCATAGGAAAAAGTATGCGCCCCCAGACACTGGGCTTCCGGGGTGAAAATTTGCGGGCCCACATCACCCTGGCGGATGGGGAGATCCGCACGCGCCAGCCAACCCACCGAGCGAAGCAAGGTTAGGGCAATAGTGTTCTTCTGGAGAATTTCATGTTCGGTAAGCCCAGAAGTTAAGATAGCCAGACCTTTTTCTTCATCCTGTAAGCTTACGAAATGTTGAAAGACTCGGGTCTTAACTGGCACCGTGTACTTTCCAGCCAGCATGAGCTGTTTTAGTTTTTCCGGCATCTCTTCATGAATTTCTTCCGAGGATAATGAAAAATGCGCAAGGTCAAATGGTTCACCGGCACAACAATACTGTGCCTGAATGGAGGTGGGAAAGAGGATGCGCAGGCGGTGATCTTTCACCACATTATTAAACACGGTAGTCACTTCAACCCAGGGGGAATGTGCCCTGAGCTGCACATAATTAATCACATGAAAGGCGCGGGTTTTGTGTTTGCGCCTCTTTCTATCTTTCGTTAAACTTTCAGGCAGATTTAGAGTAAGTTGGACGCGGAATCGAGCAAGCAACGGTCCCGAAAGTTCTAAGGTTATTTTTGCTTTTTCCTGCAAACTGGTTATGAGAACATCCCTGGGCGGAGGTGAATAGTCATACGTATCGCCACAATCCCCACCATCCTCAAAATAGCCAAGATTCTCATAAATCTTTCCGGTCTTTTTGCTGGTCAGGGTCAAACTTCCATTGGGCTGGATCTGGACTTTTAACCATTCGTTCTCCAGGGTTCCATCTTTTTCAGACGCATGTACCTTTGCAGACACTTCGTTGTTAAAACCTGCCGGCTTGAGGTAAAAGGTCTTATAGCCCAAGGAGGGTACCTCTTCGGTTAAAAGGTACAATTGTGCATATTCTTCTTCTCTTTTTATCATTTGATAAGGGACGAGCTTACCCTGCGCATTAATTATAGAAAATGATTTTATCTGCCGGGGTAAATGGATGTTTAATCCAAGCACTTCGGTACGGGGATGGCATGAGGGATTGAAAACTACCAGAGCTAAGGTGCAGTTGTCTTTACGAGTATCGATGAATTGGGTAATGGTGCTCAAACTTTCTTCCGTTAAATGAGTGACCGTGTTATGAACCTGTACAAACCGGTCTTGCATATCCCGGGCGATAGGATCGATACAGCAGCCGCAGATGTCATCGTGGGTATGATTTAACAGCAGGGTTTTCCAGGCTTCCTCCAGCTTATTTTGGGGGTAAGGGGAACCCAGGAGCCAGGCCCAGGTGGCAAAAGGTTCCGCCCAGCGTTCCAGTTCCTGCTGACAGATATAATTTTGTAATTTCAGGTGCATTCGGCTGGAAAAAACTCCCTTCAGGATAGGGGCATATTTACCGCTGTAAAAATAGTCCTGCAGGGTGGGTAAATCCGGATTACAACGTCGAATAGCCTCCAGGTATTCGGTTGGAGTACTTTGTATGCATTTCATCTGCGGTTCCATTTCTTCCAGTTCTCTATTGAGGGTCTCCAGGATGGGCAGGATATCGTCTGGCCAGGGCACTTGCTCGTAACCGTTCATCAGTAAAACATTGGGGGTTGTAGCCAGCGGTAGCAGAGCTTGAACCTGGGAGAGGATTCTTTCTCTGGCAATCTCCCGAGTTAAAGCCAGGGTCATGGCATTTCGGTAGCTGTTAATCAGGTAAATGGCCAGAATCTTTGAACCATCCGGAGATTCCCACCAGAATTCGGTCTTGATCTCTTGCGGGGGAAGTTCCGGGCCTCGCCAGACAAAAGCGCCTTCGATCTCAAAACCCCGACAAATTTGGGGAGCCTGAGCGATTTGACCGAAATTGTCCAGCATCCACGCTACCGGCATGACACCACCCAGGCGCCGCGCCATCCGGTGACCGATGAGGAAATTTCTCACCAGAGCTTCGCCGCTCACCAGTCCCCAATCGGGCTGCAAGTAAGCCGGCCCAATCAGAAGTCTACCCGATTTCACATATTTTCGGATTTTCTCCTCCTGTGCCTTTCGTGCAGATTCAGGCAACTGATTCAAATAATCTTCAATCATGAGCGTCTGACCATCCAGGACAAAACGATAACCGGAATAGCTTTGTAACATTTTAAATAGATTTTCAAAAAAAGGCACCAGCCAGGTGTTAACATAGCGAGCAGTAAAAATCCATTCCCGGTCCCAGTGATTGTGCGAAATAAGGTGAATTACCGTCATGGGGTTCATGTATGGGATTATTTACTCAATCCGGACTGCTGAATTAGGTAACACAACAGAATAATGAAGAAAAAATAAGCTACCACGAATTTATAAATATTGCGCCATTTCCGGGAGGCTGTTTCAAACAATAAGGCGTCTGTGGTTTTAGACGTGGAAGTCTGCTCTACAAAAGCGGAAAAAATAAGAGCCGTAGCTACCGAAGCGGCAAACCCGGTAAAATTCCACCACAACCAGGAGATATGTGTGAACAGCCATAGACAAATATTCAAAAATATGCCCGAAATCACTCCCATTTTGACTGCACCGGCTCCCACCTTTCTGGTGAACATACCCAGTAAAAATGCGGCCAGAATGGGTCCATAGAGTAAACTACCTACGGCATTAATCAAAACAATGGTAGTTTGGCGGGTGGCTTCACCAAAGGCACCAAATATTAGCGCGGCCACGATACAGAATATTCCCCAGAACAACGTAATCAATTTGGAGATGATAAGAGAACGGCGCTGGTCAATCTCCTTGTTAATATACTTTTGATAAAAATCGCGCATGGTCACCGCACTCAAAGAGTTTAAGGCAGAATCCAGACTGGACATGAGAGCCGCCATAATGGCTACAAATATAAAGCCAATCAACCCGTTGGGAAGATAGGATAAAATAAAAATTGGAACCATGCGATCGGGATCTTTTTTCAACAACTGGGTAAGGGAGCCATCATCCATATTCATAGCCGAAGCCACGTGACCGAAAGAATCTGGTGACATAAAAATGGCTCCCACAAAAACACCCATGAGGCAATACATCAGCACTAAAGGAAAGCGCCCCACGGCATTAAACATTAAAGATTTTCGCACATCATCCACGCTTCCAACGGTGAGTTCTCGCTGTACCTGACTTTGATCACATCCATAATAAGAGGCATAAAGGAAAATACCCCCGATAGCCATAGGCCAGAAGGCATAGCTCCCTTCAGATGATAAGCCCCAGTGTTTAAAATCAAGGATGTGAAATCGTTCGGGCGCCAGCAGGGACCAGGCGTGATTCCAGCCCACCAGATACAGGGCTACACCTCCACAAATCACAATTCCTGCTGCTATAATCACCATTTGTAAAACGTCACTTAAAATTACCACACGAATGCCACCCAGGACATCATAAACTAAGGTAGTCAGACCTATTAAAATGATAGCAATTTCTGTGGATATATTTAAGGCGGTAGAAAGGACGAGGCCGCCGGCAAGCACTGAAACGGCCGTGGCCAACCCTCGACCAAGCTGAAATAACAAACTCACCAGAGTGCGTGTGTTCCCATCAAAGCGATCTTCAAGGTATTCATAAATACTGATATAATTGTGTTTATGAAAAACCGGAATGATCAACGCCATAACCAGAATGAGAGCCAGTGGGACGCCAAATTCGTAACACAGCCACTTCAGTCCACCACCATCTTTGAGAGCCACAAAAGCAGGTGCTGAAATGAAACTAATAGCACCCAGTTGTGTGGCCATGGTCGAAGCACCTGACTGCCACCATTTTATCTTTCTGCCAGCCAGATAATAATCATCCATGTTACGCTGCTTCCGAGTCAGGTAAAGTGCCATGCCAATAACCATGGCAATATAAACCAGGATGACAGACCAATCTAAATAGTTCATAATATGGTCACAAAAATGTTAGCGGCGAAACGAGGCTGTCCAAAAACCCGCTGTCAGGAAAAGCGTTTAGCCGTATATAAGATAGAAGCGCTCCCTGACCGCTATATATTGTATCTTTGGACAGCCACGTTTCGCAATCTTATTAAAAATTATAAGTTAAGCTGGCTTTCACACGCTGGGGTAAGATAGGACGTGCATTAAGAAATGGGAACTGTTTTGGGTCTACCCCCGTGGCCAGACGTGGATCGCCTTCGGTTAATCCTTCTGAATCAAATAAATTGTAAACGTTGATACCGAATCGGGCGCTCTGACCACCCCTAAATCGCACCGTATAGCCCGCAGCCAGGGTGACCACGCCAAATTCATCCAGCTTGAACAAATTAGCGTCATCGGCGAATCGATCTCCCAGAACCAGCCAGTTTAACATAAAATCGACTCCATAACGCTCATAAAATAGAGAACTGTTGAGCATGAATTGGGGAATTCGTTTTATATCCTTGCCGCTGAGGTCCAGATCACCGATTTTAAAGTCGGTAGCCTCATGATCTTGTAAGGTCAAGGAAGATTCAAGACGCAAACCCGGTACGGCCTGAGGGGCGAAAGCCCCGGTGGCCTCCAGTCCAAAGGTGCGACTTTTTCCGACCGCATCGGTTACCTGTACCGCCTTACCATCGATAATCTTGATGTCCCCCTGGAGACGATTATTAATCTCTACCCAGAATCCGGACAGGGCCAAAGAGAATTGCGTAGTAGAGACTTTCACACCCCCTTCGGCCTGCAAGAACTCTTCATTATCCTTAGGCTCTGGTTGCACGAAGTTGCCTCTTGAATCAATACTAACATTTCCGGCAAATGTACTCAACTCCGGAAATACGAATCCTCGGCTGCCATTACCATAAAAATTAACCCATTCATTGAGTGCATAATTGATGCCTACCGCCACACCAAAATCGTCAAATGTAAGGTTTCGGCGTATGAAGGAGCCGTTACCAAACACGGCCTTGGTAAGAGCTAACGAGGAGTCGGTGGGAGTTCGAAAATCAAAATTGGAGGTTTTTTCCACCCGCACGGTGGCAGTCTCACGTTCATAACGAAGGCCTACATCCACTCGCCATCGATCGTTAATTTTCATTTCATCTCCAGCAAAAATGGCCACCGTATTGCTGGCAAATTCACGATTGAAGAAGTTGTTTGAAACTTCCAGAATCCCATTACGGGTCACCTGGAGCGTACTGCCATCGGTTCGTACGATTTTCAAATCTACCAGGCGAGGCTTATCGGCCATTTCAAAGAGACCCGTGGTGCGAATTTGCTTGTCGGTGGCCTCGGTACGCGAGAGATATGTTCCAAAAGAGAAAACATGGGTCGAAATTCCCGTATCCAGGCGCTTTTGCAGAACAAACTGATTGACCAGTTCTTTGGTGGGTCGAAAGCGTGCCCAAAGGCCCTGAGGCATGACCGCTTTTGCATTAAAAGGCGTGGCCGGATGATTTGTAAATGAATAAACAGCCTGATCATTGGGATCCTGTTTGTACTTCTCGGCAAAAGCATCGGCAAAAGAAGCGACAAACGGAATGAAAATATTAAATTCGTGTTTAAAGTCCATCCATTTCGTTTTATTTTCAATGGACCAGCCTTCTCCCCACTCATTATAATATTCGAACATAACAGAAGCCCCTTTGGTCATAACACCCCGATCCATGGTAGATTCAAAAGTGCCACCAGGAGTCGGAATTGTAAAATCAGCCGCCTCGGCTGAATTATGGGTACCATCGGAATCAATAGCCGGCTTCAGAGTCTGGCTATCGTGAGCAAAGGGCAGTAGAAATTGTACCCGATCATCCATATACTTAAAATAAAACCGCAGGTGGCCTGATTTCATAACCCGGGTAACATTACCCTTAATTTGAAGACCCTGGGTCGGGAGACCACTGACGCGAGGACCTTCGTCAAAACGATAGAATCCGCCAATATTAAAATAATAATCCTTCCCAAGAGGTCCATTGGTATTAAAGTCAGCCCGGTAATAATTTTTTTCGCCTGCAGTAAACCTTAGTGTAGAGTGCATAATCTCCCCGCCCGTTTTACTGATATAATTAATGATGCCCCCTGGAGCATTAATACCAAACAGGGTTGATGCACCTCCTTTGGCCACTTCTAGGGTACGTACGTTAAGATCCTGGCGGAAAAAAACATCTTCGGCGGAGATAAATCCGCCAGGAATGGAGCGGATGGGTATGCCATCTTCCTGAAGTGTCTGATAGCGAAATTGTCCGGGAGAAGGTAACCCTCGAACAAAGGAGTTCACAGCCACCTCCCCACCGCCTTCTTCGGCATGAATGCCAGGAACGGTTCGCAATATCTCAGCCACACTCTGAGGTTGAAAAGTCTCAATTCGTTTGGCTGTTACAATGGACATAGAAGTCGTAGCTTCTTTTTGCTCTCTTCCCACACGGGTGGCGGTGGTCACAATCTCTTCCATGTTTAGAATGTCCATCACCATGGTAAAATCATGGGTACTCGTTTCCCCTGCCCTCACGGTAATATCCACGGTTTGGGTACGATAGCCAATAAAAGAAGCCCGTAATTGATAATTCCCCGGTTCCACATTGGCAATTTCATAATTGCCATCTGCATCGGTCACATCTCCCAGGGTAGTTCCTACCAGCAAAACCTGTGTTCCAAAAAGAGGGGCACCGGATTGGTCAGTGACTCTTCCCACAACCTTTCCTTTTTCCTGCGGCATGGAGTTCGCCTGGAACATCGATAAGATGGCATTTTTCTGGGAAGGATAAGCTATTACATAAGAACTGGGGCCAACTTTTACGGAAACTAACTTGAGGGGCTTTAAAATACTCTTCAAAGTCTCCTCCAGGTTATTCGAAAGTTTGACCTTATTTTTTAAAAATATCTTCTCCCCCACTCCACTGTAATACAGGAACCCTACATTAAACCTTTGTTCGATACTTTTTAAGGCTTCTTTAAGTAAAATAAACCTCGGTGAGCTCTCTTTCGTAAAAGCCGAATTATGAACCATTGAAGCTATGGGGGGAGTATTTTGAGCAAATACATGCCCCACTAAAAGATATAAAAGAACCACGATTATGGATTTAAAGATATGCCTTTTCATTTTTCTACCCTCCATACTTAATGATTAAATTATATTTAATGGATCTATTTGATAAAAACTTTTCCATCCTGCACGTATACCGGACGTTTTAATAAATTGGCCAGGCCCCGAAGCAAGACATCTTTGTTATTTTCAATTTTACCGGAAACCCTCTTGTTTAATATATTCATCTCCTCAACTATAAATACAATGCCGTAAGTATACTCCATGCGTTCGAGAATTTCCCTTACAGGGGTATTATCGAATATCAGCATGTTTGTGCGCCAGGATGCGTAAACTTCTGAATTAACACGCTCTACGCGGATGGAATCTAATTCCGAACCAAATTGAGCCATTTGATTGGGATGTAAAATAATTCGCTTTTTAGTGTCACCTCCTTTTCTTACAGTAATTTCTACCTTCCCACGGTTCAGAACCACGCGTGTTCGTTTTCCCCATTTGGTTACATTAAATTCCGTACCCAGGACCGTTATGATGCCGTCGGAGGTATACACACGAAAAGGCTCGGCTTTCTTTGTAACGGAAAAATACGCTTCTCCTTCTAAAGTAACCTTCCTCTCCTTACCCTTAGACCATCTCTTAAAGTAGGTCAAAGATGAATGACCATTCAGAATGACCGTACTACCGTCAGCCAGGGTAAGTCGGATTTTTTCACCATAATCGGTCTTAACAATTTGTTCAGTTTTGAAATGAAGATAGGTCATAAGACCCCAGTAACCCGAGCCAAGTAAAATGATGAAAGCCAAAACAGCAGCTACTTTGAGATACCACGAGGAGATAGGCCATGGGATAAGGCGACGGCGTTGTGGTGAAGAGTGGTTGAATTTGCGGAGTTTCTCTTTTAGTAAAGTTACGTTCTTGATTAAATTGACCTCTACTTCCTGAGGCTTGAATTGCACCAGTCGGATAACTTTAGCCGCCTCCTCAGCCCTGGCTCTATTTTCCTCACTCTCCTCAATCCAATGTTCCCAGAAAAGGCTTTCCTTTTTCTCCGCCTTCCCCATTACCCAGAGTTGGAAAGATTCATTCATCAAAAGGTCTTCCACAGAATATTTTTGAAAATCGTTCATTTACATCATCCTGCACTTTGGTTGAATATTAAGTGTTTTTAATATTTAGTTACAGACGATCCTGTTTTGTACTTAATTTTTTTTACATTATCCCTAAATTTATGCAAAAGAAGCATTTTGCAATATATTTAATTAATTTTGGGGGGGTTCTATGAGGTTAAAGGGGAAACTATCTGGAAGAAATCAGAACATTTTGTAATTGTTTTCTCAATGTTTGCAATGCTTCAAACACATAATTGCGTACGGTCTGATTGGTTATCTGCATAACTTCAGCAATTTGTTCATAGTTTAAACCGTGATAAAATTTCAAATAAAGTGCTTCCTGTTGACGTTTTGAAAGTTTATTTAAAGCTTTTTGCAACAGGGCTTTTTGTTCATTTTTAAGCTCACCATCGATGAGAAATTCTTCATGAGAAAGGACAAAATCCGACTGTCCCTGTGCAAATGTGTTATTTCTGGCCACACGGTTTTGCTCGCTGATTCTTGTACGAATGATTTTCCATCGGAGTGCCTTAAATAGATAAGCTTTCACCGATCTAACCACAGAACGTTGTTTTCTGTTCTTCCACAGAGAAAGAAAGATTTCCTGGATGGTATCCTCCACCATCAATTTTTCTCCCACCAGTTTTAATCCGTAAGAGTAAAGTTGCGAATAGTAACGAATGTAAAGAGTGGTTAAGGCTTTTTGGCTGTCATTTATGAATTCATGCCAGAGTTCAGTATCACTCTTTTTATGATCATATTGGTCAGACATAAAAAATTTTAAGAATTTTTTAAACAAAAATAAATAATTAACAGTAAAAACACAAGTATAGTTTTATATAAGAATTAGCCAATGTTTATTATTTATCTTTTTGAAAAGTTCATCTCATTTTATTAATTTGGTTCCACTATGAAAGACCCTTTCCAAATCTGGTTTGAGGCCTTAGAAAAAAAGTACCTCAACGAATTAAAATTCAGTGAGATACGTCGCGCTTTGCAGGCTCTCTCGGCTTTATATGTGGAAAAGCGGGGGCAGCGCTCCTTTCAGAAAGCACTGGAAGGTAAGGGTAAAAGGGCTGCTTTTGCTTTATATTATGGTGCCATGCATTTTCTTCAGGTTCGACATGTGGTGAGAGCACTGGGGGCGCGTGGTTCCATTGAGAGAATCATAGACTTAGGTTGTGGTATAGGAAGTGCTGGTATAGCCTGGGCACTGGAACTTCCTTCAAAGCCTCAAATTATTGGTTACGATCGTCATCCATGGGCGGTAAAGGAGACGCGCTGGACTTACCAGGTTCTGGGTTTAAAAGGTAAAGCCCTGCGAGGCAATATGGAAAATGTCATTTTACCAGGTAAAAATTCAGGCGTTGTCCTGGCTTTTACTGCCAATGAACTGGATGAAAGTCAGAGACAGATTTTATTCATAAAATTGATCACCTCGGCAAAAAAAGGCGCCTCGATTCTGGTCGTGGAACCCATATCCCGCCGAGTTACCCCCTGGTGGTCCCAATGGTCGCGTGTTTTTCAGGAACTGGGCGGCCGAGATGACGATTGGCGATTCACAGTTCCGCTTCCCGAAACTTTAAAACTGCTGGATAAAGCCGCTGGCCTCGATCATCAGCAATTAACCTGTCGCAGCCTCTGGTTACCAGGCAAGTAACCTGATCTTCTGGCCCAGGAAACATCTTCATAGAGTCTCAACCTCCATTAAATCCGTCTAATCAGTGTTCATCTGCATACCTTTTTTGGGATTGGGTTTTAGTCCATTGGGATTTTGGGGATTTAATTTGGGTTTCAGGATTTTGTTCATTGGAATTTTCTCGGGTTTTGGAATTTGTGGAGTTGTGATTTTATCTGAGTGCTTAAATGTGCGGGTGTTCATGTGTATTAAGGTGTTAGCGCCAAGCGCCAGGCGCTCTGCGCAAAGCAGTAAGAGGTGTTAGAATGTTAGTCGGGAAATTGCTTGTAGGCAATTTTCGAATTCCGAATCCCGATTTCCGAAATTCCCACACCCATTACTTCTGTTCAATCCTCGTTTATCCGTGTTCCTACCATTTTAAGAAAAATTTAAAAGAAATAATTATTGACACTCGTTAGAAAAATTGCTAATTTAGATCGAGTTAAAAAAGTAATAATTTTAAATTGTTAAGGTCAAAATGGCTAAAAAAGGGAGAATTCTCTGGGTTGATGATGAAATAGAGCTACTTCGTTCACACATCATTTTTCTGGAGGATAAAGGCTATCAGGTCACACCGGTTACCAATGCCGAGGATGCCATCACGCTTATCAACCAGCAACCGTTTGATCTGGTCTTGCTGGATGAAATGCTGCATGGTAAAGATGGACTCACAGCCCTCACTGAAATCAAAGAAGCCCATCCCTCGCTACCTGTAGTGATGGTCACCAAAAATGAAGAAGAAAGTTTGATGGAAGAGGCCATCGGGAGCAAGATTGATGATTACCTGACCAAACCGGTCAATCCCAGCCAAATTCTTTTAGCCTGCAAAAAAATTCTTGAACGCAAGAAAATCACGAGTGAGCGAATTTCCCGGGACTATACAACAGGATTCAATGAAATTTCCCGTGCCCTCTTAGGACCTTTGACCTGGCAGGACTGGATGAAGATTTACCTGCGACTCTGTGAATGGGAAGTGGAAACCGATCAGCATAGTGAATCCAGCCTAAAGCAAATGTTAAGCGATCAAAGACGCCAGTGCAATCTGGAATTTGGCAAATTTGTGGAAAAGCATTATGCAAACTGGGTAAATGAGACTGAAGAAGGTCCCACTTTATCGGTGCATCTGGTAAAAAAATATGTGGCACCTTTACTGCAAGAAGGGCGTCGGGTGGTGTTTCTGGTCATCGATAATCTTCGACTGGATCAATGGATTGAAATTGAACCGTTGCTTTATGTATTTTATAATGTGCAGAAGGACACCTACTTTTCCATTTTACCCACGGCCACACCTTATTCGCGCAACGCCATTTTTAGTGGACTGTTCCCCGGGGAAATCGAAAAAAAATATCCTGAAATCTGGGCAAAAGGGGAAGATGATGATTTCAGTCGCAATCGGTACGAGCATCAGTTGCTGGAATATCAGTTGGCTGAACTGGGGATTCATCTAAAACCCAATTCCAAATATATCAAAATTCTGGATGCCTCGGAAGCTCGAAATGTATTGAAAAAAATTTCCTCCTATTCGAATATTCCTTTGCTTGCCATTGTGGTGAATTTTGTGGATATCCTGGCGCATCGGCGCAGCGATTCAGAAGTATTACGCGAAATGACCCCGGATGAAACCGCCTATCGCGCCCTGACCAAATCGTGGTTTCAGCATTCGTATGTATTTCAGATTTTAAAAGAGCTTGCCAAGCAGGAGGTTACGGTGATCATCACATCCGATCATGGAAGTGTGCTGAGTACACGCGGTGCCCGGGTCATTGGTGATCGTGAAACCTCTACTAATTTGCGATATAAATATGGGAAAAATTTAAAAGTAGATGCCAAACATGCCATTATCTTGAAAAATCCCTCATTATTTAAATTGCCTACAAGAGGCATCAATTCTAATTATCTCATTGCTAAAGAAGATTACTATTTTGTTTATCCAACCAATTACCGACATTATTTAAATTATTATAAAGATAGTTTCCAGCATGGCGGCGTATCCATGGAGGAGATGATCCTACCGGTGGTGACTCTGGAGCCCAAATCAAGTTAAACGAGGATGCCATGCCCAAGTCTGACCATGCCAGTCTTTTGCTCAGAAACCCGAATTTAAAATCCATCAAAAAAATTCAATCTCACAGTCCCGATGAAACCATTGGTGCGGGAATGTGGTTAGCCTCACAATTGAAACGTGGAGACGTGGTGGCACTGATTGGAGAACTGGGAAGTGGCAAAACAGTTTTTATTCAGGGGGTCTGTCAGGGACTGGGTGTTAAGGTTCCTGTAACCAGTCCAACTTTCACTCTAATTCATGAATATGAAGGTAAATGGCCCGTATACCATTTTGATTTTTACCGGATTAACTCAGTCGAAGAAATGACCGAATTGGGATGTGAAGAATATTTTTATGGAGATGGGGTGAGTCTTATTGAGTGGGCAGATAAAGTTTTAGAGGTGTTACCTGAGAAAAGATTTGAAGTTTATTTAAAAAATTTGTTTCTTAAAGGTTTGGAAAATTATCGGGAAATTGAAATTTATCGATTGTAATGAAACTGCTGGTTTTAGATACTTCCACACAGATTTGTGCAATTGCCTTGAGTGAGGACGATCAACTGGTAGCAGATTGTCGGCTGAACCTGAAAAATGTCCACAATGAAAAGCTGGTTGGCTTAATTGAACAGCTTACGCGTGAGGTGCACTGGCCGATCCAGGAAATTTCGGCCATTGGAATTACACGAGGTCCCGGTTCATTTACCGGATTACGCATTGGCGTGTCTGCAGCAAAGGGGCTTGCCTTCTCCCTGAATATCCCATTATTGAGCGTCTATACTCTGGATGTGCTGGCACAACAGGTAAGCCTGTGGAGTGGTCCCGTATGTGTACTTATCAAAGCGCGTGAACATAAGGCTTACGCAGGTTTTTACCATTGTGAATCAGGACGGGTTAGGCGAAATTCGGACTTTCAATTGCTGGATGTAACAGAATTGCCCGATTTATTAAAAGAAAAAACCCTGGTTGTGGGTAATCCCGCTAACTGGTTTCCAGTGGATGTGGAAAAGATGGTGCCGGCTTCCCATGAGTACAGTCTTCCACAACCTCTGGTTCTGGCAAAATTGGTTTACGATAAATATCAAAAAGAGGAATTTGAAAATCTGGATTCTTTTGAACCATTTTATTTACTTGAATTTCAACCAAAGAAAAAAGCTTATTATGGGATTGAATGAGGTTTCTCAGATAAAACCGGCTTCTGATTCGGCCAGGTCAGAAAAAGTTAAGATAAGACCCATGGAATTTAGGGATCTGGATAGGGTGAGCGAGCTGGAGAAGCGGATTTTTCGCGCGCCCTGGCCCCGCCGTAGTTTTGCTCTGGAGCTGGAGAATTCGTATTCAAGATCGCTGGTTCTGGAATTTCAAGGAAGAGTGGTTGGCTATGCTGTATACTGGTTAATTGATGGCGAAGCCCATCTGGCCAATATTGCCATTGACGCTGATTACCGCGGAATGGGGTTGGGAGAGACGCTTTTACGATTTATTCTGCAAGAATTAAAATTGCGTAAAGTCAAAAATATTCATCTGGAGGTGCGCAAATCAAATGTTGTAGCGCAAAATTTATATTTTAAATTTGGTTTTAAAATCACCGGAATCAGAAAAAATTATTACACCAAGGACCGAGAAGATGCTTTACTCATGAGTTTGTCCTTGAAGGAGGGTTAAGATGGACTGGTTTAAACGTGCTAAAGAGGGTCTAAAACCACAAAAGCGTAAAGAAATGCCCAACTTATGGGTAAAATGTGATAATTGTGGTGAAATAATTTACAAAAGAGAACTGGAACGCAACTTTCATGTTTGCACGAAATGTCAATATCATTTTCGTATCAACAGTCAAGAATACATAAAAATTCTGCTCGACGAGGGTAAATTTGATGAATTCAATGCGAACTTGAAATCAGTAGATTTTCTTAAATTTAAAGCCCATAAAAAATATAGCGATCAAATCAAAGACGCTATGAAAAAAACAGGAATGAACGAAGCAGTCCGCACCGGGCTGGGGAAAATTTTTGGATATCCGGTGGTTATGTGTATTATGGATTTTAGTTTTATTGGAGGAAGCATGGGATCTGTGGTGGGCGAAAAAATCGCCCGGGCCATCGATAAATCCCTTGAATTGCATAATCCATTAATAATTGTCTCCTCCTCGGGTGGGGCTCGCATGATGGAGGGCGCCATGTCATTGATGCAAATGGCAAAAACTTCATCTCGTTTAGCCCAACTATCGGATGCTGGCATTCTGTACATCTCGGTTCTAACCGACCCCACGACCGGGGGAGTCACGGCAAGCTATGCCATGCTTGGCGATGTTATCCTGGCAGAACCCGGTGCTCTCATAGGTTTTGCCGGTCCCCGGGTAATCAAACAAACCATCGGTCAGGACCTGCCCGATGGTTTCCAGCGTGCAGAGTTTTTGCTAAAACATGGCTTTGTGGATGTGGTGGTACCGCGGCATAAGTTAAAAGAAAAAATCAAAGAAATCATCGAATTTGCGACCGATATGAGCGAGATAAGCTCCAATGGCGCCATCGATAAAGACAAAATCGTTGAACAGCCCATTAACGTGATAGATAATTTGCAACCCGAAAATCCACAAAATTGAGGGAATCATATAGTATCAATGGGAAAAGAACAGATTCGCATCCTCATAACCAATGATGACGGAATCAACGCTCCCGGTTTAGCCGCCTTAAGACACAGTTTAAAAGAACTTGGCGAAGTCATTGTAGTAGCCCCCGATAGTGAAAGAAGCGCCGTGGGACATGCTATTACCCTGGCTGATCCACTTCGCGTGTGGGAATTTGAAAAAAATGGCGAGTTTTTTGGCTACGCTGTAAATGGTACTCCGGCGGATTGTGTAAAAATTGCCTACTGGGCGCTACTGAAAGAAAAACCTGATCTGATCGTTTCAGGAATCAATCTGGGGTCCAACACCGGAATTAATGTCATTTATTCAGGAACCGTCTCAGCCGCAACCGAGGGAACCATTCTGGGAATTCCCTCTTTTGCCATTTCACTAACCACTTTCCAGAATCCCGATTTTTCTTATGCTGCTAAATTTGCCAGAAAGCTGGCAAGGATTATTCTAAAAAATGATTTACCCAAAGGTACATTTTTAAATGTCAATGTACCTCCTGTGAAAGAAAGTGAAATTCGTGGCGTGGCTATCACCCGACAGGGCAAAGCTGTCTATAAAGAAAAATTTGATCGAAGAGTTGACCCCCAGAATAGAGTTTATTACTGGCTTACTGGAACGAAAGTGGAAATCGAAGAAGACAGTGATGTGGATGATCGAGCAATCCTGCAAAATAAAGTTTCCATTACTCCGATTCACTACGATTTAACCAATTATGCCTTTTTAGACGAACTTAAAACCTGGGAAATAACTCCTTAAATTTTATGGGTATTGGAGTGATGGAGGCTTGAAAATATTTTTCCATTCATCCAACAATGAATCAAATGCAAATGAAGCAAGAAGAACTGGTTCTTATTTTAGATTTCGGCTCTCAGTATACTCAACTCATAACCCGTCGAATTCGTGAACTGGGTGTATATTCCGAAATCAGGCCATTTGACCTGCCTGTGGAAGAAATGAAATCTTTAAAACCCCGGGGAATCATTCTTTCCGGGGGTCCCTCTTCCGTTTACGATGCCTCGGCCCCTTTGCCTGATAGGAGAATTTTTGAGTTGCATGTACCTGTACTGGGTATCTGTTATGGTTTGCAGGCTATTGTTCATTTACTGGGTGGAAAAGTGGTACCAACGCAAAAACGTGAATATGGTTACGCCCGGCTAATTATCGATGATTTTAGCGATCTTTTTAAAGGATTACCGGCTAAAACCCAGGTTTGGATGAGTCATGCCGATATGGTGAAAACTTTACCACCTGGTTTTAAAAGTTTGGCCCATACCGATAATTCACCTTATGCAGCCATAGGGGATCAAGCGCGAAAAATATACGGGTTGCAATTTCATCCTGAAGTGGCTCACACGGTTGAAGGTACCGCCATTTTAAGAAACTTCTTGTTTGAAATCTGCCATTGCGAAGGTCGATGGACTCCGGCCTCGTTTGTAAAAAGCAGTATTGCCAGCATTCGCCAACAGGTTGGTAAGGGGCGTGCTCTCTGTGCTTTAAGCGGAGGGGTGGATTCCGCAGTTGCCGCTACTTTGGTGTATAAAGCAATTAATGGAAACCTGACCTGTATCTTTGTGGATACAGGGCTCATGCGTAAAAACGAAGCTCAGGAGGTAGAAAAAAATTTTCGCCCCATTTTTAAATCGAACCTTATTTTCGTAGAGGCTTCGGATTTATTTCTGCAAAGGTTAAAAGGTGTGATACATCCAGAAGAAAAGCGGAGAATCATCGGCAACACATTTATCGAAGTCTTTGAAGCAGAAGCCAAAAAACTTGCCGGTGTGGAATACCTTGTTCAGGGAACCCTTTATCCCGATGTAATCGAAAGTACTTCCGTACGAGGCCCGTCGGACACCATAAAAACCCATCATAATGTAGGTGGACTGCCAGAGGTGATGAATCTCAAATTAGTTGAACCTCTTCGAGAGCTTTTTAAAGATGAAGTACGGTTGGTGGGTAAGCAACTGGGGTTATCCGAAGAGATTTTAAACCGCCATCCTTTTCCGGGTCCTGGCTTAGCAGTGCGTATCATCGGTGAAGTCACCCGCCAGCGAGTTAAGATTTTGCAGGAAGTTGACGCTATTTTCATGGAAGAATTAAAACAATCTGGATGGTATGATAAAATCTGGCAGGCCTTTGCGGTGCTTTTACCAATTAAAACTGTCGGAGTCATGGGAGATCAGCGCACCTATGAAAATGTGGTGGCATTAAGAGCGGTGACCAGCAAAGATGGCATGACGGCCGACTGGGCACGAATTCCTTATGATCTGCTGGCACGGATTTCCAATCGCATCATCAACGAGGTGACCGGGGTGAACCGGGTCGTTTATGATGTGAGCTCCAAACCACCCAGCACTATAGAATGGGAGTAATCAGACTTGAGGGTCGCCCAATAGATCAGCATGGGAAATAAACAGGCTGTTCAAAAACACATTGTCAGAAACAGCGTTTAGCCATGTAGGATAGAAACGATCCGTGACCGCTGAATATTGTAGCTTTAAATAAAACCGAATCTCTTTTTGGACAGCCACAGAACGGGTGCACGTGATGTTACAGGGAATTTGCTTGATTTTTATTCTCTTTATTCATATTATGTAGCCGATTTTTATGGTGTCTTCCCGGTTAGAAATAAAAACGCCCCATCTTCATGGAGCTCAGGTCAGGCAAAGCAACTTTGAAAGGCAACTTTGAATAACATAAGGAGGTGTCTATGTGTGGGATTGTTGGTTATATTGGTAGCAAGGAAGCGGTCCCTATTTTACTTGAGGGGTTGAAGCGTCTGGAATATCGTGGCTACGATTCAGCCGGGATCGCTGTGATTTCCAATGGTTCTCTGGTGGTTGAAAAACAACCCGGGAAAATTCTGGGTCTGGAACAGTCGCTTACCAATAAAACCATTCATGGGAACATCGGAATAGCCCATACCCGCTGGGCGACTCATGGTCACCCGAGCCGAGAGAACGCCCATCCCCATACGGATTGCACCGGACGTATTGCCATGATTCATAATGGAATCATTGAAAATTACTCGGCTCTCAAAAAAGAACTGGAAGCCAATGGTCATCATTTCAAAACTGAAACCGATACGGAAGCCCTGGTGCACCTGATTGAAGAATATTACAAAACACACCAGAACCTGGAGGAGGCCGTTCGTATAGCCTTATCCAAGGTGGAAGGCACCTATGGCATTGCAGTAATCTGTCTGGATGAACCGGATATAATCATTGCGGCTCGTAAAGGCAGTCCGCTTGTACTGGGTGTCGGTGATGGGGAATTTGTAGTGGCCTCAGATGTGGCGGCCATCATTCGTCATACCAAAAAAGTCACCTACCTGGATGACAACGAGATTGTTGTAGTTAACCGCAACAAATATCTTATCAAAACGGTGGATAATCTGGAAGTTAATAAAAAGATCGAAAAAATTTCTTTTGATCCGGATAAGATTGAGAAGGGTGGCTACGATCATTTCATGCTCAAAGAAATCATGGAACAACCCCAGACCATTGAAGATGCCATGCGTGGTCGACTCCTGTCGGAGGAAGGTACGGCACGTCTGGGTGGAATTCGCCACGAATTGGAGTCGCTGCTTTATGCCCCCCAGATTTTATTCACCGCCTGTGGAACCAGTTGGCACGCGGCTCTGATTGGTGAATACATGATCGAAGAATTTGTACGCACACCGGTGGAAGTGGAATATGCCTCAGAATTTCGTTACCGGGACCCGGTCATTGAGCGGGGCTATGTGATGTTTGTGATCAGTCAATCCGGGGAGACGGCGGATACCCTGGCTGCTTTACGAGAAGCCAAACGCAAGGGCGCCAAAGTGCTGGGCATTGTCAATGTGGTAGGTTCGACCATTGCCAGAGAAAGTGATGCCGGAATTTACCTTCATGCTGGACCGGAAATCGGAGTAGCTTCCACCAAAGCCTTTACCTCACAGATCACCGTTCTCTCACTGTTAACCTTGCTGCTTGCCCGTATGCGCAGCATGGGAGCTTCCAAAGGTGCCGAAATAGTTCGTGAAATGCAGGCTTTGCCTGACAAGGTGGCCAAAATTCTCGAAAACCACCAAATCATAAAAGAAATTGCCGAAGAATATCATAAAAGCCAGAATTTCCTCTATCTGGGGCGTGGGTATAATTTCCCGGTGGCACTGGAAGGCGCCCTTAAATTGAAAGAAATTTCCTACATTCATGCGGAAGGTTACCCGGCAGCAGAAATGAAGCACGGTCCCATCGCCCTGATTGATGAAAATATGCCGGTGGTTTTTATTGCTACCCGCGATTCCACCTATGAAAAAATCATTAGCAACATTGAAGAAGTACGTGCACGCAAGGGTCGTATCATTGTTATTGCCACAGAAGGCGATGAAGATATTAAAAAGCGCGCTGACCATGTCATCTATGTACCTCCTACTCTGGAATTTTTGACCCCGATCCTGACCATCATACCCCTGCAGTTGCTGGCTTATTACATCGCTATTTTGAGAGGTTGTGATGTAGATCAACCCAGAAATCTGGCAAAAAGTGTCACAGTAGAATAACTAAGGTTGTCGCCATGTACAGAAATAAACTCCTTCTGCAATTCTTATCGGTCGTATTACTTCTGGCACTGGCAACTTTGAGTGATTCAGCCCAATTGTACCCGGGGGGAAAGGTTCATGTTGTGAAAGAGATCGAACCAAAGTTTCGGCAGGCTTTACAGAGCTATCGCGCCGGGGATTATCAACAGGCTTTTACGCGCTTCAGAGAATTAAGCCAAGCCAATCTGATCCATCAGAGAATGACAGCTTCACTTTTGATGGCTGGAAAGTCTTTATATCACCTGGGTCAATACTCCGAAGCCTTAAGTTTTCTGGATCGCTTGATTCAAACTTTTCCCATGAGTCAGTATGTAGATGATGCCTATTATGCCCGGGCTCAGTGCGAGTATCGACTCAAGCAAAATTTGCAGGCATTAAAAAATCTCCTCTGGATTCTGGAAAATAGTCCAAATAAGCCTCTTGTGGATAAAAGCATACATTTTGCCAGATTTTTAATGCGCAAAGAATTTTCCCTTTCTCAATTACGCAAAATACCCTCACTGGCTAAAGGTGAAAACTCTCTGGCTTTAATTACCATAGAATTGGTGAGAAAAGAATATCTGCAGGGATCACCGTCAAGGGCAGTTTCGCTTTTAAACGAGTTTAAAAATAAATACCCAAACAGCTCCTGGATATCCCAAATAGATCAACTGGAAAATGATTTAAAAAAATATAAAAAACGGCCGGTACGTATCGGCGTTTTATTACCGGTGACAGGACTTTACGCAGAGGAAGGTAAAGGTATTTTACGGGGCATAAAATTCGCACAAATGGCCAGTAAAAATAATTCAAGCGCCCCCATTTTACTAAAATTTCAGGATTCACAGAGTAATATGATCAAGGCGGTAAAAGCCGTTAAATATTTTGCTTCCGAGGGGGGCGTGAGTGCCATCATTGGAGAACTGGAAAGTCAAATAACCGCCGGCGTGGGTGCCCTGGCTTCGATATTTAATATTCCGTTATTAGCTCCTGCCGCTACTGAGAATGAACTCACCTCCGTGGGCGATCTGGTGTTTCAATTGAACAGCGATCTTGAACGAAAGGGAGCTGCCATTGCGGAATACGCCATTAATCAACTTGGTCTGCGTACCTTTGCTACTCTTGCCCCGGCCGATGATTACGGACTGGAGATCACTGCCAGTTTCACCAGTAAAATCGATGAACTTGGCGGTCGAATTATTGCCCAGAGCTGGTACTATGGAGAAACACAGGATTTTGCTGCACAATTTAAAGCTATACGCGAAGCCGCCTTTCACTATGATTCCACAGATGTAGAACACATATTAAAAATAGCCGAAGAACAGGGCAAAGATATGGATGAACTGGACATACCGGTGGAATCCATCGATGCTATCTTTTTACCCATTTATACGGAGGACATTAAGTATGTGGCTCCGCAATTGGCGCTCTATAATATCCGGGCACAAATTCTGGGCGGTGAATACTGGGATAATCTGGAGGTCTTGAAGCGACCACAAATCGCTCGATATGTCAACGGGGTGATTTTTGTGAGCGACTATTTTCCAGATGAAAATAATCGTACTTTTCGAAATTTCCGTACAGAATTTCGTATTAAAATGGGCAAAACTCCGGAACGCTGGGAAGTTTTTGGTTATGATGCCTTCCAGGTGCTTCATAAGGTAATCTCTGAAGGCGCCACCACGCCAGAAGAAATTGCTAAAAAATTAAATTCTCTGGAAAATTTTCATGGTTTGAAAGGTAAGATTACTTTGAAAGGCTCCAATCGAGTAAATCGAGAAGTAAATTTTTTACAATTTATCAACGATAGAATTATAAAGCTGGAAGAATAGGAGGTGTTGTTATGAACAACCCAAGTCTTTTAAGAAAAACAGTCCTGGCTGGTTTGGGAATTTATTCTTTAACCAAAGAAAAAGCCCAGGAAATTGTGGATGACTTGATTAAACGTGGCGAATTGTCTAAAGATGAAGGCCCCAAATTCGTAAAGGCTGTAATGGAAAAAGCCGATGAAGAAATTAACTACTTAAAAAAACTTGTGGATAAGCAGGTGGATCAAGCGTTATCTAAAGTAATTCCATCGTATGAGAATGAATTCAAAAAATTAAATCAAAAAATCGATAAATTAACCCGCGAAATTGAGAAGCTAACCCAGGCCTCGGCGAAAAAGTAGTTTGACCGGAAATTATTTTGAG